>NZ_JBBCJO010000010.1 GCF_037190085.1 Gemmatimonas aurantiaca | reverse complement strand
GCCCGCTTTTGATTTCATCACCTCTTTACCGCGTGCTCACTTCGTAGCGGCCGCGAGATCGCGGATGGCCTTGGCCATCGTGGAGACCTTGGCGCTGTCGCGGGCCCCAGTGGCATCCTGCTCCACCTGGCCGGCCAGCGTGTTCAGTGCAGCCTTGCGCGCGGCGCCCGACTGCTTCTCGGCGGCGGCGAGTGCCTGACCGATGGCGGTGGTACGCGCCGCCGCGAGCCCGCCGTCCCGCACGAGCTGGTCGAGGTAGGAGCGCACGACCGGGAACGCCGCCGGCCACACCAGCTTCGGCTGGGCCTGCGGATTGTACTCGGCCATCCTGATCAGCTTGGCCGCCGCGAGTTCGTTGGCCGACAGCTTGTCGCCGGGCAACACCTCGAGGATGTCGAGACCACGCGCCATCTCCGACGAGTACACGTAGCCGTTGTACCAGTATGCGCCCCATGACCCGGCGATGGTGCCACGCTGACGCGTGTTGGCTTCCGCCGACGGCGCATCCACCGGACCACGATCGAAGAAGCCGATCTCGTACGGCTTGTCGGGGTCGGTGAAGTCGATGATGTTCACGCCGCCCTGATACCAGCCCTGCACCATGATGTCACGGCCGGGCACGGGGATGAGTCCCCCGTTGTGGGAGACGCAGTTTTCCTGTGGGCTCTGCGCCGTGGGAATTTTGAAGTACGCGTGCTGCTTGTACTTGCGATCGCCGGTGATGACGAGCGTGGTGTTGCCGCCCATCTCCAGCGGATGCATGGCCTGGCAGTTCGGCGAGGTGCCGCCGCCCCATTCGTCGGTGAAGACGACCTTCTTGCCGTCGTTGCTGAAGACGGCGGTGTGCCAGAGCGAGAAGTTCGTATCGGCCACGGCATCGAGACGCACGGGCTTCTCGGGATTCGACACGTCGACGAGCAGCCCGTGGCTGCCGCACGCGCCGGCGAGCAGCCCCATCTCCGGATACGACGTCACGTCATGGCAGTTGCGCGGACCGGCATTGGCCATCGCCGCCATCATGGCGCTGTCGGCAGCGGACATGGCGCGCATCGGGCGCGCCGCACCACCACCACGACGGGGCGCCGGACGCAGTCCTGAGAAGATGCGCGCCCCGCTGACCACCGCGGCATCCTGCGGACGCTTCACGTCGACCTTGATGATGTCGAGGCGGTAGAGCGAGTTGCTCTCGTCGTCGGGGTCCGCTCCCGTCTTGCAGCCCGCGAGTTCGGTGTCCGGACGCGCACCCTGCTGACCCGACACGTAGATGTAGAGGATGTCCTTGTTCTTCGGGTCGGGAATCAGCGTGTGCGTGTGCGAGCCTTTGCAGGTCTGCACGTTCTTGATCAGCTTCGGCGCCTTGGGATTGGAGACGTCGTAGATACGCACGCCAGCCATGTGATCCTTCGGATCCTGCACGCCGCCCTTGGCGCAGTCGTTGCGATTGCCGGCACCCTCCGCCGACACGAACAACAGGTTGCCGTAGATGGACGGATCGCCCTGCGACGTGATGCAGGAGACCACCGAGGCGAGCACCGGCTTCGACAGGTTGCTCACATCCCAGATGGAGAAGCCGGCGAAGTTGCCCTGATAGACGTAGTTGCCGCGGAACGCGAGATCGGAGTTCACGAACGTGAGACCGACCATCGAGTCGAGCACGGCGGGCTTCCGCGTGGTCGAGACGAGACGCATGCCCTGGATGGCTTCTCCGGCGTCGTGCAGTCCGTACTTCAGACCGTTGCGTGGATCGTTGCCCGAAGGATAGGTCTGCGCCACCAGCGTGGGCGCGATGGCCAGCGACGAGGCAACGGCCACACCAAGAGCCATCAGGCGTGGACGGCGAAACGATGACATCGGAAACGACTCCATGAAAGAAAGAGAGATCCGTGAGGTGGGAAACACTGCGGAGAACATGAGGAGAGAACGGTCCTACAGATCGAGCAACAGCTGACGCATCAGCGCGATCTCGGCCGATTGCGTCGTCTCGATATCGTTGGCGAGCACGGACACATCGACTTCCTGTCCGGCGCGCGGGGTGCCGAAGAGCTCGTGCACCATCATGATCGCGCCCTCATGGTGACGGATCATGAGCGTGAGAAACAGCTTGTCGAAGGCCGCGCCCTTCGTGGCTTCGAGCTGCTTCATTTCGTCGGCGGTGAGCAGCCCCATCATGGACATCGTCCGCCACGACGAGGTGTCCGGCGCGAACTGCTTGTGCGCGCGGAGCCAGTCCTGCATGAGGACGATCTCACCGATCTGGGAGAGATCGATCTTCTGCGCCAGCTTGAGGACATACGGATCGGACCCGTTGGCGCGCGCGATGCGCGTCATCTCCACGGCCTGGGCGTGGTGTCCGATCATGCCCTGCATGAAACGCACATCGGCGACCGTGATGAGCGCCCCGGCGGGGATCGTCGGAGCCGGGATGTTGCCGAGATCCATCTTGTGACCGCCCGCCATATCGTGACCCGCCATGGCATGGCCGGCATGTGCGTCGGCACTGGCGGCGGGAGCGGGAGCCGTCATGGTATGGCCCGCATGACTGGCCATGTCAGGGGCGGTTGTCTGGGCGGCCACCTGGCCACCGGTGGCGGAGGGAGCTCGGGCGGGAGCCGTGGCACACGCCAGTGGCGCGATACCGACAAACGCGGCAAGAAGACAGCGACGGAGGATCATGGTCACTGAAAGACGGTGGGAAGAGCCTGGTAAAGGCCCGGTAACGATGCACGAACGATGCACGAAGGAGCGCAGCGATCCATGGCGCGCTCTCTCAGCATAACGCAGAACCGTCCCACAGCGCTGGCGGGGCAGACCGCCTTATTATGGGCCCAATCGCTCAATTGCAGCCACAGAAAGTCAAATATCGCGATCCAGTGGGAATTTTTCGATGTGCGAAACAAGCCCCTGGTAAACACGCGGCGGGCCGGGCATTGCCAACGGCGTCACCGAAGTGGGACGCCGGGTGAGCATGGCATACAGATACCCGTTCATCTCGCCCACCAGTTCGGTGTGCAGAATGCGATTGGCGGGATTGGGGTGCAGCCACATCTCCACCTGTCCGGACGCGTCGCGCCAGCGCTGGAAATCCCCGATCATCTCACGCGTGAGCGGACGCCGCGGCGCGAACCAGTCGATCATGCGCTGAGAGGCACGCCAGGTCCCGCCCGAGTCCGAGACGACCTTCCTGCCATCGAGCGTGATCTCGCGATCATCGTAGGCCAGCACCACCAGCGTATGCGACGGTGCGGCGTTCAGCCACGTCTGCAACGGAGGGCCGTGAACAGCGGCGAAGTTGTAGTTGGCGTCGAGCAGGGCGATACGCTCCACCCACGACGGAATCGTCTCCTGCCCTTCGATGAAGCCGAACATGAAGGAGCCGCCGCCGCTGTGTCCGGTGAGCGTCACATTCACCGGTGTATATCGACGTCGGCTGTCCGTGTTCAGCACGTCCTGCCTCAGACGATCGACCATGCGCCCGATGCGGGCGTTGGCTTCCGGATAGCCGCGGACCCGTCGCCATTCGGGCCAGCTCTTTCCGGCCGCTTCGAGATACACCACCACGGCCTGTGTGAGTCCACGCGCGCGCAGCAGGCGTGTCTGGGCGGCGATGTGCTGGATGTCATACCGCCATTCTCCGCTGTCGCGGGGTGTGCGCCCCATCGTCTCCGCCGTGCTGTTCCCGTTGGGCAGCGCGTAGAGAATCAGCTCGATCGCGCGTGTGGGATCGAGCGTCTCCGGTTCGACGATCGTGGCCGTCACACCGGAGTCGACGATGAGCATCCGCGTCCGTTCCCGCATGAGCGCCTCCAGCGGGAGCGGACGCGGAGACGATGAGCGTGACGACGCCGGGCCACGGCAGGCCGCGGACATGGAGAGCAGCACGAACATCCCGAGTGCAACGAGCGGGCGGAGGACAGTCGTGAACACCAGTCACCACGGTGGACGGATGGCATGGAAACGCCGAGGCAGTGCACCGGCTGCCCCCAGAGGGGACCGATGCACTGCCTCATATCCTACCACCGATCACCGGCCCAGCCAGTAGCTCGCTTTGATCAGGAAGACGTTGTCGGGGCGGCGGGAGAAGATGTTGGAGTAGCTCGAACCCACGCCGTACTGTTCGGGATTGGCCTCACTGGCGTCCCGGCCCTGTGTCCAGACGAAGAACAGTACCGACCCGGGACGATATTCCCAGCGGACGACATTGTTCGTCCGCAGCTGTCCGAAGCGGAAGCCATCGGGATTGCCACGCAGGGTGTACGGGCGGAATCGCTCGTCCCGATTCGATGACCGACCATCCTGGAGTGTACGCCAGTCGGTGTAACGTCCAGTGCTCACGAACGGCTGCAGATAGCTTTCGAAGCTCAGCGTCGGCGTGATGGTGTAGTTCATGCGCATGGTCATCGAACTCGTGGACTGGTACAGCCGCCCGAACGTGAAGGCGGTCACGCCATTGTCCACGTAGTTGCCGTACCACTGCTGATCGTCGATGTTGCGGCTGTAGCTGAAGCTCACATTGCCGTTGAACTGCGAGCCGACGCGCACCCGGGCGCCGACATAGGCGTTCCAGTTGCTGCCGAGGCCATCGAGGCGACGCCCGCCACCGCCGCCGAAGTTCGGCGCGATGTCGCGACGGTTGTCGCCATTCACGTTCCACCACGTGTTCATCCGACGCGGCATGTAGATGGCCGGGCCGCCGCGGGCATTCCGATCGGAATAGGCCGTGATGAGGTCGTTGAACCCGATGCCACCGTTTGCACTCCAGAAATTCCGGAACTCGCCCCAGCCGTTGACGTTTCCCCCGTTGTTCAGGATCATGCCGCCGGTATTGGCTGTGCCCCACGCATTGAAGTTGACATTGGCCTGCCGGAAGAAGCCCACGGGCTTCACCGGGCGCAGTTGCATCCAGAAGGAGGCTCCGGTCTCATCGCTGCGCGTGCGGAACCCCACATCGTTGATCTCGAACCCCGGAGCGATATACCAGATGCTGCTGCTCATCCGTGTGATACCGCCGCCCTGTTTGTTGAGCGACGCCTGGGTCATCCATCCGGAGAGACTGGTGCGGGTGCTGTCGTAGTCGAGATGATCCGCACCGGACCGTTGGAAGAGATGCACATTGGAGCGTTGCGTGAGCGCGATGGCCTGGGCCGTGCCACTCACCTGCGAGCCTGCGAGTTGGGCGTTCACCTGCCAGCGGTTGCCCGCGAACCGGTGTCGTGCATCGAAACCGCCGGTCCAGGCGTTGCCGCGCAGCACGTTTCGCGTCCACTGATCGGTTTGCCGGGCCGTGTTGGTCAGCATGAATCCGACGCCGCTGTTGCCACCGGCCAGATCCTGCTGCAGGCGCATCACCGCATAGTTCGTCTGCGGCTCGATGGTGCGGAGCTGCGTGCCGGCTTCGCGTTCGGTGACCGCATCCATGACGCCGATGGAAAGGCCGTTGCCAAGGCGGCCGGTCACCTTCGCGGCACCAAGGATGCGCGACTGCAGCGGTGATGCGGCATCGCCGAACTGGTTACGCAGTTGCGGGGCGCGGCCGATGCGCCGCGAGTAGAACAGACCGGTGCAGCTGCCGTCATTGCAGTCGATGTCGTAACGGAAGATGCCACTGCCTTCCAGAAAGAACGGACGCCGCTCGGCGAAGAACTGCTCGAACGCGCTGAGATTGAGCACACCCGGATCGGCCTCCACCTGACCGAAGTCGGGGTTCACCGCGGCATCGAGCGTGATATTGGAGGTCAGCCCGACCTTCATGTCGGCACCGATCTGCGAATGGGTCGCATTGCGCGGCGTTCCATCACCGAGCGGGCTCGCACCATACCGTGCAACGGTGTACGGCAATATCTCCATGCGGCGCGGCGCCGAGAGCGATGTGAACCCGGGCATGGACGACCACTGGCTCACCATGCCGGTACGCGACTTCCGGAACAGCGGCCACGAGACGCGCTCACCACGTCGCGCGATACGGCGCATGAGGAGAATGCCGAACGTGTTGTCGCCACTCGGCACATACCGCAACTGACTGAGAGGAATGCGATACTCGGCGGTCCAGCCGAGCGAATCGATCTGCGCCGCACCTTCCCAGACCGCATTCCATCCCCAGTCTTCCTCTCCGTCGTTGAAGACATAGCCATCGGACATCGTGCCCGCCGGCGTGAGACGGAACATGTAACCCGTGCGCTTGTCGTTGTAGGAATCGACGCCGAGAATGATGTCGTCCGACAGTGCCATTCCGTCACGCCGCTGCAGCACCGACAGCAGACTGTCCGGATGGGGATCGAAGTTGCGCACGAGCACATACAGATTGCGCGAGTCGTATGCGACCCGGGCTTCGGTGCGGAACGAAGGATCGCCGTCTTCCACCGGTTCCCATTGCCGGAACTCCGTAATGGGTCGCGCCGTGCGCCAGATCTCATCGTCACCACGTCCATCGATGCGGGGTGCGCGATGGGCCCGCTCCGGGCTGGGCACCGGCGCCGGCGCGGGATCGGGCGTGCGGCCTGCATTCGCACGACGCGCGGACACCGCGGTGGTCGCCACCACCGGTGCCGGCTGGGCCGAAGCGGCAGTGAGAGCGACGAATGGGATGATAAGCGAGACGAACCGCATATGGAGACGCAGCTGGTTGCGGGAGGGCTGGACGGGGAGCATCGGTTGGACAGCGTCAGCGCCGAAAAGGTTGAAACGCCAACGCAACACGAACAGAACGCCGACGAAATGCGGGCAGGACGCCGATGCATCCGGGGCTTCCGGAGACCGGACGCCCCTGTTGCCCGGAGAGGTGAGCGGAGGCAACGTAGAAAATCCAACGGGCCTTGCAGCACATGTGTTTCATCTCCTTCCGCCATTTCCTTCATGACCACGCGTCGCTCTTTCCTGCAGCAGGCCGGTCTGCTGGCCGCCGCTTCGACCGTCCCGTCGACGCTGCTGCACGCAAGATCCATGTCGCCCGAGTCGATGCAGCCCGTCAAGGCCATGAAGCTCCTGATCCTCGGAGGGACCGGATTCATCGGACCGCATCTCGTGCGACTGGCGGTGGAGCATGGACACACCGTTTCCATCTTCACGCGTGGCCGTCGCGACGGTGACCTGCCGTCCTCCGTGGAACGACTCGTCGGCGATCGTAATGGTCAGCTCGATGCACTGCGTGGACGGACATGGGATGCCGTCATCGACGATTCCGCCACCAATCCCGAGTGGGTGCGTCAATCGACTGCCCTGCTCAGAGAGAGTGGCCGTTACCTCTTCACCTCGTCGACTGGCGCCTACTACCCCTATCTGCGCACCGGTCTTGCGGAAGGTGATGCCGTGCACACCGCGCTGGCCGACCCGAAGGATGGCAGCGAAGTGTTCGGCACCAACAAGGCGCAATGTGAAGCGATCGTACAGGATGTCTTCGGCGCACGGGGCATCGTGGTGCGTCCCACCTACATCGTCGGTCCTGGCGACTATACCGATCGCTTCACGTACTGGCCGGTGCGTCTGGCGCGTGGCGGCGACGTTCTCGCACCGGGTCGCAAAACCGATCGCGTGCAATTCATCGATGTCCGGGATCTCGCGGCATTCATGCTGCGTCTCGCGGAACAGCACGGCAGCGGTATCTACAACGCCATCGGCCCGCGCACGCCGATGACCGTGGAGCAGTTCCTGGCACAGGCCGTGAAGACGCTCGATGCCAGGGTCTCACTGCACTGGGTGGACGACTACGGCTTCCTCGCGGCGCATGACATCGACGGAGTCGTGCCCTGGATTCTCGCGCGCGGAAACGATCTGGGACACACATCGATCGTCTCCACACGATCGTGGAGCGCGGGACTGTCGCCGCGGCCCATGGCGGACACCCTTCGGGACACATTGGCCTGGTTCGACAGTCTTCCGGCCGATCGCCGGGCGGCGGCAAAGTGGGTGCTGCCCGAAGCGAAGGAAAAGGCAATGCTCGCGGCGTGGGCGGCGCGGCGATGATGCGCCGCCGGCGGGCATCGTGGCCGCTCACCGCAAGGGGATACTGATCTCCGCGCCCCAGGGCGACATGTCTGGCGGCAGGGCCCAGCGATACTCCCGCACCGTGAGGTGACGACGATCGGCATCGATGCTCACGAGCAGGAATGCAAGTTTCGCATCGTCGCCGGCGGAATCCCGTCCCTTGAGTGGCGAGTCGACACGAAACGCCGGCAACAGTGGTGTTCCATCGGCATCGCGGAGTGCATGATATTCAGTCCAGTTTTCATGCCCGTGAAAGTACGCGCGGATGTTGCGATGCCGACGCAGCAACGTGCGGAATTCCTCGAGCGTGCGTGAGCCCTCCAATCGGGCAGCCGGCAGAGGTTCGCCGCGCCAGCGTTCCGTGAGCAGCCCCTGGAATCCGCCGGTACCCGGCGGTCCGCCATCAGGCGCCGTGAAGTGGCGTGGATCCACCAGCGGTGGATCGTGCGCAAACAGCAGCACGGGTACGGTATCGGGAATCATGGCGAGCTCCCGCTCCATCCATTCACGCTCGCCCGCATCGGGCCAGATGTGCAATACCATGATGGCGACACCGCCAACCCATCGCACATAGTGCACACGATCGCGTGCATAGTCGAATGGCTGGCGCAGCGGATCGTGCTCTGCAGTCAGTAGTGCCTGTTCATCCTGTCGCTCGGCCCGGCGGTAGAGACCACTCATGGCCGTCGTGTCTACGGACGGCGCGAGCGCCGGAACATAGCCGATGGCGTTGGAGGCGTCATGATTGCCTGCCGCGGCGAAGACCGGCAACGGTGCACGACGATCGCGACTGAGCGGCTGCACGAAGGTGGTCAGGAATTCACGCCAGGAAACTGCGGCCGGCTGCACACCGGCTTCGGCCCGATTGGCGATATCCCCGGTCACGGCCACGAATGCGAGATCCCCCACCACGGCTCCAGCCTGTACGCCCCCGTCGTCGGGAAGCGTGCGGATGGGCAACGATCGCAGGACTTCGGCCAACGCGGCGTTCACCCGCCACGCAGGGACCGCACTATCGCCGAGAAAGCGAGGACGCGTGAGGCCATAGTGCAGATCGGAGACCAGCGCAAACGTGAATGGCTCACCAGGACGCTGTGCCGTGGCGACCTGCCACGGAAATCCGGCGAGCACCACGGCGATGGCCAGGATTCCGATCATCGAGGCGACATGTGCACCAACGGCGCCCGGAATGATTCCCGGGCGCCGCCGATCAGTGCGCACGCATGTCGTCCACCGTGCCTTACATGCCATGACGAATGCCGAAATTGATCTGGCGTCCGTAGTAGGTCGTGGAGACCGGATGGCTGCGATCGCCCACGTACTCCACGGTTGGTGCATTGCCGGCATTCCGGACGTTCAGGAAGATCGACCCGAATCGCGGCATGCCGTAACCGAACGTGAGATCGACCAGTTTGTCCGGCGCGAAGTAGCGATCCTGGGCAAGGCTCGCGCCAACCGCCGACAGACGGGCCGACCGCTGAACGTACGAAGCCCGCAATTCGAAGCCGCGCAGGTTGTAGAACCCGATGAGGTTGAGCACCTCCCGGGCCGGTCCCGTGAGCGGCAAGGATTCCGAACGACCGGGGTAGCGGGCCTCGCTCCGGATCACGCTGTAGTTGCTTTCGATGCCCAGGCCGCTGAGCAGCCCGGGGAGCATGTTGAACCGCTGCACCCAGGCCAGCTCGATGCCTTCCGAGTTGCCACCTTCCGAATTCACCCGACGCTGTTCGTCGTAACCCGCAAAATCGCCCGTGGTGAGACGGGTGCGCTGGCTGAAGACGAACGATTCGATGTCCTTCCGGAACAGCGACACCGACATCGCGCCCAGTTCGCCCAGTGCATACTCGGCGCTCGCATCCCAATTCTTCGCCGTGGCCGGCTTGAGATCGGGGTTACCCACGACGACGGTGGGCGGATTCAGCTGCGCGTTGACCTGTGCGCTGGGAATGAGATCGCCCGGGGCGGGACGCGACATGCCCGTGGTGAACGACGCGCGCAGTACCAGCGGCACCAGCGGTTGATACCGCAGATGCAGGCTTGGCAACACGTTGTCGTAGGACGCACTCGAATTCTGCTCCACGACACCGGTCACCGTCGTGACACCATTCACCGTGGCCGTGCGCACCAGGTTGGCCCGGCCCGAATTGGCCGTGTGTTCGAAGCGCGCACCGCCGATCAGGCGAACCGTTCCGATGTCGAGCGTGCCCATCGCGAACGCCGCCGTGATCGACTCGTCGATACCGAAGTTGCTGTTGGCCCGACCCTGCGTCGTGAACGGCTCGCTCACCAGGAAGGGACCGCCGCCACTCTGCACGGCCTGCAACCACCGATCGTAGTCGGGAAAGAAGGGCAGCAGACGGGAGCGACCATTCGACGCGGGCATGAAATCCGGGGTGGCGACATCCCGGGCGAGCGTGGGCGTGATACTCGCCGAATTGGCGGCGCTGAGCGTGTAGCGGGCGTAGATGGGTTGGGACTGCGACGAATGCTTGGAGGAGTTGCGGGCGCCGAACTTGAGCGCGAACGGCAGGCCGTTCAGCGAAAACGTGCGCCGGGCACTGAGATCGACCGTGGTCTCGTCTTCCTTGCGGGGGGCCTGTGTCTGGTCGACGTTCACCAGCCGTTGCAGGGACTTGTTCGTGAGATCCACGCCGTTGGTGACCGTGAAGTTCGGGAAACGCGGCTCGGACATGTCGCTGGTCATGGCCACGTTCGACACACGCGTCGTGATCTGCATGGTGGCCGGATAGGTCTTGTCCGCACGTGAGTGGGAGGCGCGCACGTCGGTGTTCCACGACCCGAACTGCGCCGTGCCACCGACGATGTACATCTGGAACAGATTGTGCGGCTCACGATAGAAGGTGATGTCGTCCACCTGGGATGTTGTCGGGCGCCAGGTCGTGCCCTTCTGATCCAGCCAGCGATAGTCGTCGCTCCAGATGGCCTTGGCGTACAGCGTGGTGCCGGTCGTCGGACGATAGCCGATGTTGAACCCCAGACCCGTGCGCCGCTTTTCTTCGCCCCGGTCGTAGACATTGTTGCTCGCCAGGACGAACGGATTGGTGCCCACCGTGCTGTACGTATTGTCCGACCCATCGTAGCCGCGATAGTCGTGGAAATACGAACCCGTGAACAGGTACCCGATGTTTTTCTTCGCGCCCAGCCGGTCGCCCACGACCAGCTCGAGCTGCTTGTTGAAGGTGTTGCCCCGCTGGTTGCTGGTGCCACCCACATTGAATGCCAGTGTGCGCCCCGGTGCATCGAAGGCGGTGCGGGTGACGAGATTGAGCGAACCGCCGATGCCATCACCCGGCAGATCGGGCGTCAGCGTCTTGGTCACTTCCACACGCGAAAGAGTCGCATAGGGAAACTCGTCGAGCGCCACGTCGCGATTGCCGTCGACATTCGTGATGGGCAGCCCGTCCACGGTGACGGAGTTGTACTGCGGCGCCAGACCACGAATGGTCGCCGTGCGATTCACGCCGGCGCGCGTCTCGACGATGATGCCGGGAAGTCGCAGCAGGGCATCGCCGATATTGCCTTCCTGCACCAGGCCCAGCGCCTCGCGCGACACCACGGTCTTGAGATTGTCGCTCGAGCGCTGGAGGTTGATGGCCGTTGCCTGGCCGGCCACCTGCCCTATGGTCGTCACGGTCTCGAGATTCGGCGTGAGCAGCACGTCGATATCGGCCTTTCGTGCAGCCTCCACCGTCACCGGAACACGCGACACGGCATACCCGAGATAGCGCACCACCAGTGTCTGGGTGCCCGCACTCACGCCACGAATGACGAATTGCCCTTCACGACCGGTGATGGATTCGAGCACCGTACCATCCACGCGCACGGTGGCCCCTTCCAGAAAGGCGCCGGACTGACTCCGGACGCGCCCACCGATTTCGCCGGAGGGCGACTGGGCCTGGATAATGTCACCTGGTACGATGAGGGCAACGACAAGACCCAGCGCTCCCGCGAGGCGGGAGCGCGTGCAAACGAACGAACGCATAGTGAGACCGGTTGAGGTGTGTAACCGGCATCACGCTATCCGAATCTTGTCACGACCTCATGACATCGACGCCACAACACGGCGTCGGATGGCACTCCTACGCCGTGGCCTCGATGGCGCGGCGGACCTTGCCGACCAGTTCGTGGATCTGTTCTTCGCTGATGATGAGCGGCGGCGACAGCGCGATGATGTCCCCGGTGACCCGGATCAGCGCGTCCTGCGCGTGGAACGCATTGGTGAACACATCGTAGCCACGGGCACCCGCCACGCCGTCACGCACGGCGAGCTCGATACCGCCCACCAGACCGATGTTGCGGATGTCGATCACATGCGGCGCATCACGCAGGCTGTGCAGTGCTTCCTCCCACACGGGGCCGAGTGTGGCGGCCCGGGTGAGCAGCCCTTCGTTCTGGTATACATCGAGCGCGGCAAGCCCCGCCGCCGCGGCAAGCGGATGACCGCTGTACGTATATCCGTGGAAGAACTCGATGCCACGCGGTGAGGACTGGACGACTGTGTCATAGATCGACGTCTTCACGCAGGTGGCGCCCATGGGCACGGCCGCGTTCGTGAGCCCCTTGGCCACGGTGAGGATATCGGGCGTGACCCCGAAGACCTGAGCGGCAAACGGCGCACCCACCCGACCGAAGCCGGTGATGACTTCGTCGAAGATGAGCAGAATGCCGTATTTGGTGCACAGCTCACGCAGCCGTTCCAGATATCCCACCGGCGGCAGCAGGACGCCGGTGGATCCCGCCATCGGTTCGACGATCACCGCGGCGATCGTTTCGGCGCCGTGTCTGGTCACCAGTTCCTCGAGCGCATCCGCCAGATGTCCACCCCACTGCGGTTGCCCTTTCGAGAACGCCTGATGGGCGAGGTCGAATGTGTGCGGCAGATGGTCGACGTGCGGCAGCAGCTGCGCCGCGAACGTCTTGCGGTTGTTCTCGATCCCACCAACGGAAATGCCACCGAAACCCACGCCATGATAGCCGCGCTGACGGCCGATGAAGCGCACACGCTGCGGCTCACCACGCGCCTGATGGTAGGCCAGGGCGATCTTCAGTGCACTGTCCACCGACTCACTGCCGGATCCCGAGAAGAACACACTGTCCATGCCGTCGGGGAGCACGGCCGCGAGACGCCCCGCCAGCGCGAACATGAGCGGATGTCCCATCTGGAACCCCGGCGCATAGTCGAGCGTGGTGGCGGCCTGCATCATCGCATCCACGATCGACTGTCGACAGTGACCGGCATTCACACACCAGAGGCCGGCCGTACCATCGAGGATCTCGCGTCCGTCATCCGAGCGATAGTGCATGTCCTTCGCACTCACGAGAATGCGGGGATGCGCCTTGTATGCCTTGTTCGCGGTGAAGGGCATCCAGAGCGCGTCGAGCGATTGGGAAGCAGTGGCGGCGGCAGTCATCGGTATTCCGGATGATGGACTCGGTGCAGCGCACCGATGGTGACAGGCGATGAGTACGGCGATGGGTACAAAGATAAACGCCTCCCGGGTCGATCCCTTCGATCGACCCGGGAGGCGTTCGGGACGACTACTTCCGCTTGACGCAGGCGCTCGGGTACTGCTGGCAGTAGCCCATGCGGCTGCTGCCCACCTGCTTCGACTCCACGACCGCGTGCACCACCGCGCGTCCGAGGACGTCGGCCGCGGCGTTGAACACCGCCTGCAGATCGGCATTGCTCAGCTGCGTGGTGAACGGCGTCGTGGCCATACCGAACACCGTGTCGCCGTCACCGATGTTGTGGATCGGACGGATGGACCGCGCGAGGCCCGCATTCGCGATTTCCGCCATGCGTCCGGCTTCGAGATCGAGCAGCGGAGCATCGGTGGCGACGAGTGCGATGGTCGTATTGCGCGGCGCGCTGTCGGAGCCGTCGTTCGGGCCACCACGACCGGCGTTGGCGGCCTGACACTCCTCCGCCTTGGGTTGCACGAGATTGAACTCGTTGTCGATCTCGAGGAAGAGCCCGTACGGGAGGCAGGTGCGCGGATCGACGGGTGAGCCGGCGGGATTGAGTCCCACGATGGCGGCCACCGTATACCCGTTGGACAGCTTCACGCTGGCCGTGCCCATGCCCCAGCCGGCTCCCATGCCCACGCCGATACGACCACTCTTCACCGGCTGGTTCGAAGCCGCCACCGTGGCCTTGTATCCGAAGCTGGCATCCGGACGCTTCTTGAAGTCGCCGCCACGTCCCAGATCCATGAGGATCGCCGCCGGCACGATGGGCACCACGCCGGCCCCCACGAAGACGCCGAACTTGTTCTCCTCCATCCACTGCATCACACCGCTGGCGGCATCGAGACCGTATGCGCTGCCGCCGCTGAGCACGATGGCCTGCACACCGCGCACCTGACCGCCGGGTTTGAGAAGATCGGTCTCCTTGGTGCCCGGCGCGCCACCCATCTGCGAGTATCCCGCCGTGGCGCCCTGCTCGGTGCGAATGACCGTCGTGCCCGAGCGATAGCCGCTGTCGGTGCGGGTGTAGTGTCCGACCTTGAGGCCCGGCACATCCGTGAGGGAATTGGACGGACCCGTTCCGAGCACCGTGATGCGCGGCATGGCCGGCCGCTGTTGCTGTGCCGGTGGCTGCTGAGCCGCGAGCACGGTGGGCACGAACACCGCCGCGGCGGCAAGGGTCCAGCAGGCGCGCCGCTCGGCGCGCCCGCGAACCGGATGATACGACTGATCCATCATGATGCTCCGGTCAGTTGAAGGGAAGCACGTCGGCCGAGGCCTTGTTTTGCACGAGAATCCGGTTCATGTCGTTCTTCATGATGACCGTCTTCGCCGTCTGATCGTAGGTGAAACCGTCCATCCCCAGCGCCAGGGGAATGAAGCTCGGGATCGTCGCCTTGGTATACGCTTCGCCGTCCCTGGTGTTGGGATTGGCGATGATTTCCGTCTGGGCGACCGGCATGCGGATGCCGAGGTCGGCCATGCGCCGGCCTTCGGCGAGGAAGATCTCCTGCCGCATGAGATACACGACATAGAGGCCATCGTCCACGGTGGTGATGGCGGCGATACGGGCCGCGTTCACCGACGTGCCCGACACCGTGTAAGCCTTCACCGTGCCGGTGGAGCGGGTGAGCACCAGTCCATCGACGAACGGCTGGCCCGGCGCAAAGGCCACGCGCGTGTCCGCCGTGTTCGGATAGATGACCTTGCCGCCCGCACGACCACGCTGCTGCGTGCGGCTATCCACCTGCTCCGTCGGACGCGCGCTCACCAGGGTCAGCAACTGATTGAGTCGGTCCTTGGCTCCCGCGATGTTGTTGTCCGACAGTGCCGCTTCGGCCAGAATCAGATACGCTTCTTCGGACTTGAGGAAGGCGATCGGGCTCTGGGTGGTGGCACTGCGGTTGGGATACTTCGGATCGAGGAAGTCGAGACGCGGCAGCGGCTGGAAGTTGTTCACGGAACTCGTCAGCACACCCTGCATGGCGTTCGTCGGTCCGTTGGTCGGATCGAATGTGGCGTTGCGGATGAACTGCGGGCTGGCCGTGAGCAGCGTCTGCGACTCCTCGGTGGCCTTGGCCTTGTTGCCGAGACGGTAGTAGGCGCGGGCCAACGCCAGCGTGTACCCGTTTTTCGCCGCGGCGTCGGTGGACAGCGTGCGTGCCTGCGTGAAGTCAGTGATGGCGTTCTGCACGTGTGTCTGCCACGGGAGCACTTCCCCGTTGCCCGATCCCGGCAACGCCACGTACATCTCGCCGGCGAACAGGTTGGCCATGCCCCGCAGGAAATTCATCTCCGCCTTGTCATTGGCGGTGACGAGCGGATCCCGCGGGAAGACGCTGTCCAGTCCGAAGGTCGCCATGTAGCGCAGACGGGCGATGGAGTTCTGGATGGACGTCACTTCGGGATCGAGATACGTCACGACCGGCTGATCGAACTGCTGGTTGTTGGTCGTGTAGTTGTTGAAATAGTTGTCGGAGACGATCTCGCTGTTCTGCACCACCGTGTTGAGTGTGATGAGGAACTGGCGTTGTGTCCCCCGCAGCCACGTGACGCCGGCCGCGGGCGTGCGCAGAAAGTCCTCGTCGGTGAGGTTGGGGTTGCGGACTTCCGTGGGAGTGAACGCGTTGCACCCGCCGATGACCAGAACGGCCACCGCTGGTGCCATCAGGCGTGACATCCGCATCAGGATCGCATGGCGCATGGTTCAGAACCCGAAGCGAAGGGTGAGGAGGAAGCTGCGCGGATTGCCATCGGTGGCGTAGTTGAAACCGCCCACCGCCGCGGCGCCCTGCGTGGTGGCCGAGGAGAGATCGGTTTCCGGATCGAAGCTCGACGACGCCCAGCGCCACGGATTCACGATGGAGAGCGAGGCCCGTGTATCCTTCGTGCCACGCGGCAACAGCTTCTCCGGCAGACGGTAGTCGATCGTCACGGTGCGGAACGCCACGTAGTCGGTGTTCTCCACCCAGAGATTCATCACGCGCTGCCAGATGGAGGCGCGACTGCCGTTGTAGGGAGCCTGCGCGAGCGCGGCAGCGGGCACGTACCCATCGGTGCCTGGCACGCCGTACAGATAACGGAACGCCTTGTCGAACGACTGGGCCTGCGCGCCGAACTGGTAGTCGGCACTGGTGCTGATGGTGAGACGGGAACCGATGCCGATCTGCGCCCCGAAGCTGCCAAACTTGTCGGGCATGGGCTTGCCGAGGTAGGCGAGCTCCTGGATCTCCTTGATGCTGCCATCGGCGTTGAAGATGGCTTTGGCGCCGCGCAGGAAGCCCACGGGATACCCTTCCTGCACCATGCCCTGCACGGTGCTGGCCCCGTAGCCGCTGATACCGAACGGCGGCGTCCCACCGAGATTCTCCACCCGGTTGGTGAGCGTGTTGAAGGCCCCGTTGAGGGTGACGCGCCACGTGGCATTGTTGACCGGTGTCACGGTGGCCCGCAGTTCCACACCCTTGTTGGAGATCTGGCCGATGTTGGCGACCTGACTGGTTTCGCCGGTTGACGGGGCCGGCGGCGCCGTGATGAGCGCACCCTCCGTGCGCGCCGTGTAGTATCCCAGACCGAGTGAGGCACGATTCCGGAACAACGAGAGATCGGCCCCCATTTCCAGCGTGCCCGTACGTTCCGGCTTGAGATCCGGATTGCCCGGCTGCCCGAACGTGGCCGCCTGCTGCCCGTTGAACGAGTTGATGGTGACGGTGCGATCGTTGGCGAACGGCTGCGGGAACTGGCCCGCCACGCCATACGCGGCACGCAGACGGATGTCCGACAGCACATCCTCCGACAGCATCTTGCGCATCCAGTCTTCCGCGCCCAGCGCCCACACGAGACCGATCTTCGGATAGACCTGGGCGCCGGTGTTGGTACCGAACGCGGTGTTCTTGTCGGCGCGCAGGCCGAGTTCCATGGTGTAGCGTTCGCGATAGCTGATGTTGGTCTGTCCGAAGAGCCCGTAGTTGGCCACCCGGTAGGCCACGTCCTGCGACGCCGTCACACCGGCACCGGTGACCGTCTGCGCACCGTCGCGGACGTTCGTGGCCGTGTACGCCACCTGCACGTCGTCGTTGCGGAAGAGCTGTGCGCCCAGCGACGTGATGACCGAGAGATCGCTGCCGATGGCCGCACTGTGCTGGCCACCCACATCGAAGGTGAAGCCGGTGAAGGTGCGCTCGTAGTTCGAGATCGAACCGCGGTCGACCGTCCCCACCGGGAAGGCGCGGGTCGCGATCTGGAACTCGTTGGTGACGATGGCCCGTTCACGGCTGAAGCGGTTGTTCAGACCGAACGTCGCGTGCGTCTTGATCGAACGCATCGGATCGAAATCGATGCGGTGCGAGGTCTGGAAGCCGCGGGTGAACACCCGATTGTCCTGCAACCGTTCACCGTCGTTCACGAACTTCTTGAGACTGTCGAAACCGGCGGGGGTCATGTGATCGATGTCGTTGTTGAACCCGAACGCCGACGAGCGGCCGGCTTCGAGCACCCACAACGACGTGTAGCCGCCCGCATTGCCGTTGCGGAAGCGTGGCGAGTCGGTCTCGTTGTACGAGAACGATCCCTGATACTTGCCCACGCTGCCGATGTTCGCGCCGATCCCGTTGCGGAAGCCGAAGGCGCGATTGTCCCCGTACACCCGATGACTCTGACTGGCGCGCAGGTTGCCCGACAGGCTGTAGGTCACCGCGTTGTTTCCGCCCTCGATGCCCGCCGAGTACTGCTGGGTGAAGCCGTTCCGGTAGAGCAGATCGCGTGTGGCCTTGAAGAACTGGAACTGGGTCTGCGGCGTATCGTACCCCGTGCGGGTTTCGAAATACCCCTTCGTCCCGCCGGTGCTGCCACGCTTCGTGAAGATCTGGATCACGCCGTTGGCGGCATCGGACCCGTAGAGCGTGGTGGCGGCACCACCCGGGATGAATTCGATGCGCTCGATGTTATCCATCGGCAAGTCGGCGATGGCGCTCGTCGCGGCTCCCTGTCCCCGCACGCCGGATACGTTGATGCCGAGCGTCGCGATGGTGTTCAGGTTGTCCATGCGCACGCCGTCCACGTAGATGACGGGCGTGGAGTTGCTGCTCACCGACGTGATGCCACGCGTACGCATGATCGACGTCGTGCCCGGCTGGCCGGAGGTGAGACGGATCTGCGCGCTCGGCAGGTTCGTCTGCAACAGTTCGTCGAGACGCTTGGCGGGTGAGGCCTCGATCTTTTCGGCACTCACCACGTCCACCGTGGTGGCGATGCGTCGCTTCGATATCTCACCGCCCTGCCCGGTGACGACGACGGCGTCGAGGTCGAGCGGCTGCACATCGAGCGCCATGTCCACGGTGACGGTCTGTCCGGCCCCCACGGTGGCGGCGGCACTCTTGTTGGAGTAGCCGATCATGCGGACCTGGATCGTGCGTTCGCCCGGGGGCAACGTGGAGAGCCGGTAGCGACCGTCGGCGTCGGTCCGGACCACACGATCGCGGTTGTTGTCGGCAAAGACCTGGGCGCCCGGCAAGGGGATACCGGATCTGGAATCCGTCACGCGGCCCGTGACGGTGCCGGTTGCCTGCGCGCGGAGCGGAGAAGTCCCGAACATGGCGAGCGCCACGCCCAGGAAAACGCCGGACCATCGAGAACGTCGTGTCATCGAATGTTCCTCGGTGGAAACTGCGGGCCGCCATGACACCCATGCGGCAGAGGTTGAACGCGGTGGAGGAGGGAGACCACGGGGGTGACGGCGTTCACGTCACAACGAACATGACGGTGGCACCCACGGCGGGATCGCGGGCACAACCGTCATTGACCACACATCGGCTACTTGTTCACCAGCTTGTGTATCGGCCTGCGTATCAGTTGTGTCACCAACCGCGATCGACGACTCAGACGACGACGGTGTCGGTCAACTCGAGAATGGACAGCGCCAGGACCTTCGTGGATTGCATGAGGTCGTCGATGGCGCAGTACTCGTCCGGCTGATGCGCGAGATCGAGAATGCCCGGACCGTAGGCCACGCAGTTCGGCACGCCGGCGATCCGATCGACGTGCTTGTGATCGTATGTCCCGGGGCTCGCTGCCAGCATGATCGGTCGTCCCAGCACCTGCTGTACGGAACGTTCCAGCGAAGTCACCACCGACGCGCCATCCGGCGTCTTCACCGGATGCACCACCATCAGATCGCGCAACTCGAAGAGCAGTTCGGGCGTTTCCTTCGCTGCCGTCTCCAGCAGATCCACGATCTCCGCGCGCGTGGCTTCGAATCCTTCCTCGGCGAGGAATCGCCGATCGAAGATCGCACGACAGATGTCGGCCACGCAGGGGGTCTGTATCCCATCGACCGGCTGACCGCCGGCTATACCGTTGATATTGAGCGTCGCATGCCGCGCGCCATCGGGTTTGACCGGCACGGCAGTGGTGCGGGACTGCAGGACCGGCATCAGCACGCGGCGTATGCGATCGAGGATTACGCCCATGTGTTCGATCGCGTTGGTCCCGAGAAACGGCATCGATCCGTGGGCAATGCGACCGTGCGTCGTCACCTCGAACCAGTACACGCCCCGGTGCCCGATATAGAGGCGGTCGGTGTTCGTGGGTTCGGTGATGATGACCGCGTCGGTCCGGCTCGCGCTCACCCGTCCCTGTTGCGCGAGATAGGCCATGCCGGCGAAGCCGCCGCTTTCTTCGTCGACGGTGCCGCTGATTTCCACCGAGCCGTGCAACGGAATGCCGGCCCGTCTGATGGCTTCGGCCGCATAGATCGCCGCGGTGATCCCCGCTTTCATATCACAGGAACCACGGCCATAAATGCGGCCGTCACGTACTTCGCCCCCGAACGGATCGACGGTCCATCCGGCACCCGCCGGAACGACATCGAAATGCCCGTTGAGATGCACGAGCGGTCGATCGGTGCGTCCCCGTCGCAGTCCGACCACGTTCATGCGGGGATGGGTGGGCGTGTGCTCCGGTCGTCCCTCAGCGATGGGGTAGTCGACGGTGAAGTCGCATGCCGCCAGGCGACGGCCGATGAACTCCGCGCATTCGACATACGCGTCGCCGGGAGGATTCACCGTCGGGATGCGGATCATGTCCGACGTGAACGACACCATCTCGTCCTGGGCCGCATCGATGGCGGCGAAGACGCGATCGATTGCATGCGGAAGGTTGACCATGGGCGCGAACCTCGCGTTGGGTATTTCACTTGTCAAGCATCTGTTTTGATCGTATGTCTGGTCCTGCTCTCCGGTCGCCAGTCGGCGACCCTTCCCCAACGCCTGCGGCGCGATGACCGTACATCGGCATCGACACTGCCGACCCCACGTGTGCAGAGGATCATGACGACACATCTGGTCTGGTTGATCGGTTATTCCATCGCGCAACTGGCGCTGGGCGCGTGGATTTCCCGGCGCGTGAAGACATCCAGTGATTTTTTCGTGGCAGGCCGTGCACTTGGTCCCGGACTCCTGTTCAGCACCATGCTGGCGGCGAACATCGGGGCCGGGTCCACCGTCGGCGCCACCGGGCTGGGATACAAGGATGGCTTTGCCGCCATCTGGTGGGTGCTGTCGGCCGGGATCGGCTCCTTGCTGCTGGCCTTCTGGATCGGGCCGGCGATCCGCCGGGTGGCCGCCGCTCATGACCTGCGCACCGTCGGGGACTACCTCGAATTCCGGTATGGCGTGCAAGTGCGCACACTCATATCGGCGCTGCTGTGGATCGGCTCCGTATTCATTCTCGCGGGACAGCTCATTGCCGTCTCGTGGATTCTGAACGTGATCGCCGGCGTTCCAAAAACCGCAGGCTGCATTCTCGCCGGTGTGCTGATCACCGTGTATTTCGCTTCCGGCGGTTTGCTCACGTCGGCGTACGTGAACGTCGTGCAGCTGACCGTGAAGCTGGTGGGTTTCGCCATCGCGATCCCGTTTGCACTCAACGCCGCCGGTGGGTGGGACACGCTCCGCGCGTTCATGCCCACCCCGACCTACTGGAATCCGCTGCAGAGCGGTGAGTCGGGCCTCGTCTACCTGGCCATGCTCGGTCCCGCCTTCGTCGTTTCCCCGGGGCTGCTGCAGAAGGTGTACGGCGCCCGCGACGATCGGGCCGTGCGGATCGGCGTGGGACTGAACGCGCTGGCGCTGGTGCTGTATGCGGCGGTCCCCGTGCTGCTGGGCATGATGGCGCGCGCCCAGTTCCCCGATCTCCCGCAGCCCGAACTGGCGTTGCCGACCCTGCTGGCGCAGGGTGTCCCGGCGGCCGTCGGTGCGCTCGGACTGGCCGCCGTGTTCTCGGCCGAACTGAGTGCGGCCGATGCGGTGCTCTTCATTCTCACCACGTCGCTGTCGCAGGACTTCTACAAGCGGTTCCGCAATCCCGGTGCGAGTGATGCGGAACTGTTGCGCGTCACGCGCCTCACCGCGGTGATCGCCGGTGCGGCGGGTGTGGCCATCGCGCTCGTGGCGGCAGGCGTGGTGAGCGCACTCAGCATCTTCTACACCATCATGGGTGTGAGTCTCTTCGTGCCGATCCTGGCTGGACTCTACAGCGCCCGCGCCACATCGGCCGATGCGATGGCCGCCATCATCGCCGGCATCGCGGTGGTCGGTGGCTGGCGTCTGTTCCTGGATGGCAAGCCGATCTCCGGTATCACCCCGCCCATGGGTGGACTCGTCGCCGCCATCCTGGCTTTCGTGATCATGCACGCCATCGGTCGCGGGCGTGGAAGTGGCGGTGACACCGGCGGAGTCCGCGCCCGTCCCTAGCGTCGTGTCATCGCCCATCGCCTCACGTTTCAGTCGCGCCGTTGGCATCCTTTCAGCAGTCGCTTCCTCCACACCGACCGGAATCCGTTCTCCTCATGTCCAGCTCAAATCTGTTCGATCTCACCGGGAAGATCGCCGCCGTCATCGGCGGCGCGTCGGGTATCGGTGAAGCCGTCACACTCGGCGCCGCGGGCATGGGCGCCACCACGATCTGTCTCGACGTCAAGCAGGATGCGGCGGCGGCCACCGCGGCCAAAGCCGGCGGCAGCACCGAAGCCGGCGTCATCGACATCACCGACGCCGCGTCGGTGAATGCGGCGCTCGATGCGATCGTGGCCCGGCATGGCCGGCTCGACATCCTCATCTGCACGCCCAGCATCAACGTGCGCAAAAAGATCCTCGACTATCAGCACGAGGAACTCATGCGCGTGCTCAACGTGAACATCGCCGGCAACTTCAACGTGCTGCAGGCGGCGGGGCGCATCATGGTGCCGCAGCAGAAAGGCAGCATCGTGCTCTTCTCGTCCATTCGTTCGCTCGTCGTGGAACCCGGCCAGGCGCTGTATTCCGCCACCAAGGCCGGCATCCTGCAGCTCGCGCGTGGTGCCGCCTGCGAGTTCGGTCCATCCGGTGTGCGCGTGAACTGCGTCGGCCCCGGCGTGGTGGAGACGCCACTCACGGCGCCCATCAAGGCCAACCCCGACTGGTACAATGCGTATGCGGCGAAGAACGCCTTCAATCGCTGGGCACGACCGGAAGAGATGGTCGGTCCCACGCTGTTCCTGGCGTCCGATGCCGCGAGTTACGTGAACGGCACCATCATCTACGCCGATGGTGGCTGGCTGGCCCAGGACGGGCGCTTCACGCCGCCGGGCATGTGAGTCGGCATCCACGGTGACCACTTCCGCCTCACGCACCATTCGCATCGCCGTCATCGCCGGTGACGGCATCGGTCCCGAAGTCATCCCCGCCGGCATCGACGTGATGCACCGCGCCGTGCAGGGCGGGGATTGCACGCTCGAATTCACGGAGTTCCCCTGGGGATGTGAGTACTATCAGCGCACCGGCACGATGATGAGTGCCGATGCGCTGGACATCCTGCAGGATTTCGACGCGATCTACCTCGGCGCCATCGGCGCACCAGGCGTGCCCGATCACATCTCCGTGTGGGAGCTCATTCTTCCCATCCGGCAGCGCTTCGATCAGTACGTGAATCTGCGCCCCATGCGCCTGCTGCATGGGGTGCCGGGCCCACTGGCCGGGCGCGGCCCCGCCGACATCGACATGGTGTGCGTGCGGGAAAACTCCGAAGGGGAGTATTCCGGGCTGGGCGGCCGCATGCACCGCGGCACGAAGCATGAAGTGGCCGAGCAGACCGGTTTGTTCACCTGGCGCGGCATCGATCGCATCACGCGCTACGCGTTCGAACTCGCGCAGCGCCGCCCGCGCAAGCTGCTGGCCAGCGCCACCAAGTCGAACGCACTGCAGCATTCCATGGTGCTGTGGGACGATGTGGTGGAATCCATCGCACCGGAGTACCCCGACGTCACGTGCAGGAAGTATCATGTAGATGCACTGGCGGCGCGCATGGTGACGCACCCGCACACCGTGGACGTGATCGTGGCGTCCAATCTGTTCGGCGATATTCTCACCGATCTCGGGGCGGCCATCTCCGGCAGCCTCGGTGTGGCTCCCGGTGCGAACATCAATCCGGAACGAACGCATCCGTCCATGTTCGAGCCGATCCACGGCTCGGCGCCGGACATCGCGGGCAAGGGGATCGCCAACCCCATCGCTTCCATCTGGGCCGGTGCCCTGCTGCTCGACCATCTGGGTCTCACCGAGGCACACGATCGCATGGTGCGGGCGATCGAGCGGGTGGTGGGTGAAGGCGGGCCACGCACGCCCGATCTGGGTGGGACCGCCACCACGCGCGATGTCGCGGTGGCGGTGATCGACGCTCTGTTCTGAGCTCCGGCGCGGGGATCCCCGCGCATACTTCTTCGATTTTCCGTATGAGCCATCCCCGCATTCCCCTGTTTTTTGCCGGTGCACGCCAGGATGCCCACAGCACCCGCACGTCGCCGGTCTACAATCCCTCCACCGGCGCCGTGGCCGCGCAGGTGCCGCTCGGCGACGCCACCGACATCGAAGCCGTCATCGCCGATGCCGCGTCGGCCGCCCGTGCCTGGGGTGAACGTTCATCGCTCGATCGGTCGCGTGTGATGTTCAAGTGGCGCGAGTTGTGTCTCGCGCACGCCGATGAACTGGCGCACCTGATCAGCAGTGAACACGGCAAGGTGTTCTCCGACGCGCGCGGTGAACTGCAGCGCGGCCTCGAAGTCGTGGAATTCTCCGTCGGTATCCCGCATCTCATGAAGGGCGAGTTCAGCGATCAGGTCTCGCGCGGCATCGACATGCACTCACTGCGGCAACCCCTGGGCGTCGTGGCTGCCATCACGCCGTTCAACTTCCCGGCCATGGTGCCGCTCTGGATGCTCGGACCGGCGCTCGCCACCGGCAATGCCGTCGTGTTCAAGCCATCGGAGCGTGATCCTTCCACCGGCGTGCGACTGGCCGAGTTGTTCGTGGAAGCGGGCGCCCCTCCGGGCGTGCTCAATGTGCTGCACGGAGATGCGGAAGCCGTGAACGCGCTCTGTACCGATCCGCGCATCCAGGCCGTCAGCTTCGTGGGATCCACGCCCATCGCGCAGCATGTGTACGAAACCGCCGCGAAGCACGGCAAGCGCGTGCAGGCCATGGGCGGTGCCAAGAACCATCTGGTCGTGCTGCCCGACGCCGATCTCAACATGGCCGTGGAAGGTCTGATGGGTTCCGCATACGGCAGCGCCGGTGAGCGGTGTATGGCCATCTCGGTGGCGGTCGTGGTGGGCGACGAAACGGCCGACGCGCTGGTGGCGCGACTGGCCGATCGCGTGAAGGCGCTCAAGGTGGGCGCATCCGCCGCCGAGGGAATGGACATGGGCCCGCTCGTCACCGGTACACACCGCGACAAGATCAAAGGGTATATCGATCTGGGCGTGAAGGAGGGCGCGACGCTGGTGGTGGACGGTCGTGAGCATCCGGCGCAGGCATCGGGCGGATTCTTCCTTGGCGGCTCCCTGTTCGATCATGTCACGAAGGACATGACCATCTACCGTGAAGAGATCTTCGGTCCCGTGTTGTGCATCGTACGCGTGCAGACGGCCGACGAGGCACTGGCGTTGTGCGACGAACATCAGTTCGGCAACGGCGTCGCGATCTTCACGCGCAGCGGTGGTGCGGCACGGGAGTTCGCGCATCGCGTGCAGTGTGGCATGGTGGGCATCAACGTGCCCATTCCGGTGCCACTGGCGTTCTATTCGTTCGGCGGCTGGAAGGCGTCGGCGTTCGGCGATCACAACCAGCACGGCATGGACGGCGTGCGGTTCTTCACCAAACTCAAGACAGTGACCACGCGCTGGCCGCAGGGTGTGGACGCGGCATCGTTCTCGATGCCGGTGCTGCGATAGGACTCTCCGGCACGGTTTTGCCGGGAGGTGATCACGGGGCGTTTCCTTGCCGGGAACGCCCCGTATTTTATTGCACCTCATTACACCTCATTGCACCTCGACCGTATCGCCCGAACCCAGGCCGGAGAGCCCGTGTCGAAGTTTCCGTCGAAGTCTCATCTGTCACTCGCGATGGGATCGGCATTGATCCTCACGATGCCGGTGCATGCGCAGCCGGTCACGTCCGCCGACTATGCACGGGCGCGCGCACTCGCCGACACGTATGCCCGCGTGCCCACCGGCGCCGCCGAGTCGTTTGCGTGGGGTGGACCGACCCGTCTGACGTATCGCATATCGGTACCCGGCGGGCATCGGTTCATGACGATCGACGCGAGCAGCGCCGATGCACCGATCAGACAACCGGCGTTCGATCAGGAGCGGTTGGCGACTGCGCTCAATGCCGCGGACACCAGCGCGCGGCCGCGCGCGACGGCGCTCGTGCTGCCCTTCACGACCATGACGCTGGCAGGCGATGGACGGCGCATGAACTTCAACGCCTGGGGCGGCGACTGGAGTTGCACGCTCACTGACTATCGATGTGCGAGAGTTCCTGCCTCTGCAGGAGGGCGCGGTGCCGGCGGCCCGGGAGGAGGCTTCGGTGGCAATGCTGCAGACGCCACACGTGAAGTCCGCTCGCCCGATGGCAGGCAGATCGCGTACATCGCCAACTACAACGTGTACGTGCGACCCGCCGGAGCCGGCATCGACAGCGGCATCGCCCTCAGCAGCAATGGCTCCGAAGGCAATCCTTTCACGGGCCGGTCACTGGCCTGGTCGTCCGATTCCCGGCATCTCGCGGCGTATCGCGTGAAGCCCGGTTATCGACGCGTCGTGCGATACATCGAGTCGTCGCCGGTGGATCAGTTGCAGCCCAAATACATGGAGCGGGTGTACACCAAGCCGGGTGATGTGCTCGATCTGCCGCAGCCGGCGCTGTTCGACGCGGAGCGCCGCACGCAGACGGATGTCGATCCGGCGCTCTTTCCCGATCCCTACAGTCTGTCGCAGCCACAATGGCGACGTGATGGGCGCGGGTACACGTTCGAATACAACGAACGTGGGCATCAGCGGTATCGCATCATCGAAGTGGCAACCGCCACCGGGGCCGCACGGACGCTCGTCGAGGAAACTTCGAAGACCTTCATCGACTACCGACGTGCCGCCGGCACGCTCACCGATGGTGGACGCGTGTACCGCTACGACGTGAACGACGGCAACGAGATCATCTGGCTGTCGGAACGTGACGGCTGGGCGCATCTCTATCTGTACGATGGCCGCAGCGGCGCGGTGAAGAACCAGATCACGAAGGGCGAGTTCGTCGTCCGGGCCGTGCAGCGTGTGGACGAAGCCGCGCGCACCATCTACTTCAGCGCCGGAGGCATGGACAAGACGCAGGATCCCTACTTCGCGCACTACTACCGGATCAACTTCGACGGCAGCGGACTCACGCCGCTCACCGATGCGCCGGCCGATCATGTGGTGACGTTCTCACCCGACGGCAGACTGTACGTGGACACCTGGTCGCGCGTGGATCTCGCGCCCGTGTCGCAACTTCGCCGGGCCAGCGATGGCAAGGTCCTGCTCGATCTCGAGCGTGGTGATCTGACCGCGTTGCTCAAGACCGGCTGGCGCGCGCCCGAGCCGTTCGTGGCCAAAGGCCGCGATGGCACCACCGACATCCACGGCGTGGTGGTGCGTCCCACCACGTTCAATGCGCGCCGCAAGTATCCGGTCATCGAATACATCTATGCCGGTCCGCATGGTTCGTTCGTGCCGAAAAACTTCGCGCCACACTACAACATGCAGTCCATCGCCGATCTGGGATTCATCGTCGTGCAGATCGACGGCATGGGCACGGCCAATCGCAGTCGCGCGTTTCACGATGTGGCCTGGAAGAACCTCGGCGATGCCGGTTTCCCCGATCGCATTCTCTGGCACAAGGCCTTCGCGGCGAAGAACCCGTGGTACGACATCAGTCGCGTGGGCATCTTCGGCGGATCGGCGGGCGGACAGAACGCCATGGGCGCGTTGCTGTTCCACCCCGAGTTCTACAAAGTCGCCGTGTCGTTCGCGGGCTGCCACGACAACCGCATGGACAAGATCTGGTGGAACGAACAGTGGATGGGCTATCCCATCGGTCCCGAGTACGCCGCCAGCTCCAACGTGGTGAATGCGCACAGACTGCAGGGTGAACTGTTGCTCGTCGTGCCGGAGCTCGACACCAATGTCGATCCATCATCGACCATGCAGGTGGTCAACGCGCTCATCAAAGCCGACAAGAGCTTCGACATGCTCGTGATGCCGGGAGAGGATCATGGCGGCGGTCGACGCGGTCCCAGCGCCGCGTACGGCGATCGCAAGATGTGGGACTTCTTCGTGCGTCATCTGCTGGGGCAGCCGCCGCCGAAGTGGAACGCCCTGGCCGAATCACGGGGCAACGCCACGAAGGCGCCCGCCGATGGAGCGTCGGACACTTCAGAGGGTGCGTCGGGCGGTTCCTCGATGTTCGGCCCGGACTGGGGCACCCTCGAAGCCAGTTGGTTCAGGCCGCCGTCGTCGAACTGACCGGCGCCGGTCGCAGCTCCTCGCTGCGGGGTGCGGTGAGTGCATTCCCCGCCGACGCCACCATGATGCAGAGCACCGCGACCCACTGCGTCAGCGTCAGACTCTCGCCGAGGACCACGAACCCGATCAGCGCCGCCACGGCCGGAGCGGCGCTGAGCAGGAGACTGAACACGGGGGCCGGCAACCGGCGCATGGCTTCCATCTCCAGCGAATACGGCAGCGCGCTGGAGAGCACCGCCACGCCCAGTCCGACCACGAGAATGTGGGGGGTAAACAGCGCCGGACCCGCCGAGGCGAGACCCATGGGTAGCGCCACGATGGCCGCCGCCAGCAGACCCCATGACACCGCATCGCCACCCAACGCCGTGGACACGCGCTTGCCGGTGACGATGTAGAGCGCCCAGCAGACAGCCGCCCCACAGGCGAACGCCACGCCGAGCGGATCGAGGGCCGCGTCGGTACGCAGCGGCAGCAGCAACAGGAGACCCAGGACGGCGATCCCAAGCCAGGCCAGATCGCGTGGGCGTTTCGATCCGCTCAGGGCCACGGCCAGTGGACCGATGACTTCGATGCCGGTCGCAATACCGATGGGGATGCGCGCAAACGCCTGATAGATGAGTGCATTCATCATCCCGAGCATCAGCCCGTAGGCCAGGACCGGCTTCACGAGTTCCCGGGACAGCGGTCGTCGCCAGGAGCGCCGCAGCACCATGACCAGGGCCGCCGCCAGCGAGATGCGGAGGGCAGTCACGCCCAGCGCTCCCACCAGGGGAAAGAGCTGTTTCCCGAACGCCGCCCCCAGGTTCATGGCGGCGAGTGAAGCCAGCACCGCCGCCGCCCCCACGGCGTCGCGCCCCTGTCCGGTGTTCGTATTCGATGTCTGCATGGAGTGATAAACTCACTCACTTGCAATGATATTTCCGCGCTATTTTTGAGCCTTGCACGCAATTTTGTCTCACGAGGACCCACATGTCTGCATCGAATCCTCGCTCATCGGGTCGTTCACGCGGCCGTTCGACCAGAACACTGGACAGTTTCGACCGGGCCATCCTGCGCATTCTGCAGGAGGACAACCACACACCGCAGCGCACCATCGCCGAGCGGGTGAATCTCTCGCCCGCCGCGGTGCAGCGCCGGATTGCCGCGATGGAGGCGAGTGGTGTCATCGCCGCCAACGTGGCCATCGTCTCGCCGGAGGCGTTTCACCCCACGATCACGATGGTCGTCGAGGTGCACATCAAGAACGACCGCTCGACCGTGGTGGAGCCGCTCAAGGCGCTCTTTCGCGGGACGAAGGAGATCCAGCAGTGCTACTTCGTGACCGGCGCGGGCGGATTCATTCTCGTCATGAACGTGCCGAGCATGCCGTATTACGAGGCATTGGCACGGCGGCTGTTCGCGGACAATGAATCGGTGACCACATATCGCACGCTGGTCGTGCTCGACCTCGTCAAGACGGGGACGGCGATCGAGATACCGGAGGAGTGAATCAGAGCACCACCAGATGCGTCTCCCGGGCACTGGTCAACGGACTCGGCTGGAAGAGGTCCTCACCGGTCCCAGCCATCCTTCGGCTCCGCCACGCAATCGGCACGGCACACTTTGCGCATACGCTTTTCGGGAACGCCCCGCGAAAATCTTGCGGGACATGGAAAATCGGACTTTCTTTGACGCTTCCCCGACCTGGAGGCACGCTCGTGCAATTGCCATCATTCCCGATGCTGGCCGCTGTGAGTGGCATGGCCATCATCATCACGGCACTGCCCGTGGGCGCACAAACCTGTTTTGGCGGATTGTCGAACGCACGGACCACGCAGGCGATCGGTGCGACGGCGTCCGCCGCCGGCGCGCAACGGGTCATGGCCGGGAACTACAGCCTGTTCACCGACCGCTTCGCCGTTGGCGCCCGGTTCGGGGTCGGGAGCAGCTCCTTCTCGACGAGCAATACCAGTTTCATGGGCGCCTCCATCGCCGTCGCCCCCTCGGGCTCACGCGCGCGTCAGTTGCAGTGGTGTCCGTATGCACAGGTGAATCACGAAAAGACCTCGTATGGATTTGGCCTGCTGCGGTCTTCCGCGGGCCTTGCCATCGGACGTGACTTCCAGGCAGGCCGCAGCCTCACCCTGGTGCCGTTCGCCCAGTCGGCGCTCGTTCATGTGCGTCAGGGCGCTCCGGGAAGTGCCACCAATCATGCCCTCGGTGAACTCGGCGTGGGCGTGGGTATTCGCCTGGGCGATCGCCTGGCCATCACACCATCGATGCGTGCCTTCACAGGCAGCGCCCGGCCTCCCCTCCGCGAGCCGGTGTACTCGCTGGGCTTCCAGTTCGGCGTCTCACGCTGATCGTCCCAGCGGGACTGCGTGTCTTGCATCACACGGCGTCACACGGCGCTGTTCATCAAGCGGTCCAGCACGAGGGACTGCGCCGTGTGCCGGTCGGCACCCTGGCTGGGCGTGTCCGTGTGAGAGCAGACAGCGGGCATGCAGACGGGTGTGGACATTCGTGGGACAATCTGAAATGAACTGGGATCACCTGAACAATGACCGGTACGGCACAAGCCGACATCACACGACGCCCCCTCGGCGCGCCTAGTGCCCCCGTGCCCAATACAGTATCGTGCAAGGACCGCCTTTTTTACGGCCCCATTCCGCCGACCCTTCTTCGGGGACCGGCACCTCTCCGGAGCACCCGCCTGATGGCCAGACGTCCGATCCTCGCCCTCACGGTCCTTTCCCTGCTGGCCGCTACCGCGCCGCAGGCCGCAGCCCAGAACAGCATGGGCGGCATGGACCACAGCATGCACAAGATGGGCCCCGAGATCGTGATCCCGAAGGGCGCGATCTACACCAAGGCCGACGTCGAGTTCATGCAGGGCATGATTGCCCACCATGCCCAGGCCATCGTGATGGCCAAACTCGCCGAGACGAACAGCACCAACCAGTCCCTGCTCAAGCTCTCGCGGAAGATCGATCAGTCGCAGATCCCCGAGATCCTCATCATGCAGGACTGGCTGCGCCGCAACAATCAGTTCGCACCCGACACCTCGTCGTGGCACGACATGCACATGGACGGCATGCTCACGGCGGACGAGATCAAGGCCCTTGGCGCCGCGAAGGGCACGGAGTTCGACCGACTGTTTCTGGACGGCATGATCAAGCACCACGCCGGGGCCATCAAGATGGTCGAAGATCTCTTCAAGTCACCGGGGGCCGGCCAGGAAGTCGACGCCAACGTCTTCGCCAATGATGTCGTTACTGCGCAGACGGCGGAGATCGGCATCATGCGGCGGCTGCTGACCCAACTCCCCCCGAAGTAACTCCGCAGCACTCCAGACTCTCGGCGTCCCTCCCACCACTACAAACGGAGTATCACCTGATGCGCGTCATGCGTGGCGTGAACCTCCTTCTGGCGGCGCTCGTCGTACCGGCCTTCGTGTCGGCACAGACGTACCCGTCCAGCAAGGATCCCCGCAGCACCCTCAAGCCCGGTCGCTACGACGCCGGCATTGCGACGAGCAACATGAAGCTCGTCTCCACGACGCCGAAGGCGGCCCAGTTCGACACGGTGCGCGGCCTCACGTTCGTGAACTCCGACATGGCGTTCGGCGACAAGTATGTCTACCAGGCCAACTTCGCCGGCTTCACGATCCTGGACATCAGCAACCCGGCCAAGCCCGAGATCGTTTCGGTCACCCGCTGCATCACCTCGCAGGGTGACCCGACCATCTACGGCAACCTGCTCTTCATTTCGGCCGAAGGCGCGGGCAACCGCAACGATTGCGGCGATGGCGGGGTGCAGGATCCGAAGGACCACATGGCGGGCGTCCGCATCTTCGACGTCTCCAACCCGAAGGCGCCCAAGCTCGTGAAGAACGTGCAGACCTGCAAAGGCTCGCACACGCACACGCTCGTGCCCAGCCCGACCGACAAGAAGACCATCTACCTCTACGTCTCCGGTCAGCAGGCGGCACGTCCGGAAACGGAGCTGGCCGGCTGCAAGAACGGCAACGATCCAGCCGATCCGACCAACTCGCTGTACCAGCTCGACATCATCAAGGTGCCGCTCGATCACCCGGAGCAGGCCAAGGTGATTCCGGGCGCACGCATCTTCACCGGTCTCGATGGCGGCGGCGAGTGCAAAGTCTTCTGCGCGCCGACGTCCGGTCGTGCACCGGCCCGCCGTCCGGCGGCCGCCGAGGCCATGCCCGATGGTCCGCGCAACTGCCATGACGTGACGGCGTATCCGGCCATGAACTTGTTGCTGGCGTCCTGCACCACGCACTCGATTCTCGTCGACATCAAGAATCCGGAGAAGCCGTTCCGTATCGACGCGATCATGGACACCAACAACTTCCAGGGTCGTCATACGGCTGCGTTCAGCAACGACGGCCGGAAGCTGATCCAGACCGACGAGTGGGGCGGCGGCACGGGCCCGATGTGCCAGGCCTCGAGCATGATCGAGCTGGGCGGCAACACCATCATCACGCTCGACGCGAAGAACAGGCAGACGCAGCGCGCCTACTTCAAGCTGCCGGCGGCGCAGTCGGCCGAAGAGAACTGCGTGTCGCACAATGGTGGCATCATCCCGGTGCCGGGTCGCGACCTGTACGTGCAGGGCTGGTACCAGGGCGGCGTGAACATCATGGACTTCACGGATCCCGACAAGGCCTTTGAAATCGGCTACTTCGACCGTGGCGCCATCAACCCGCCGCGGCCGGTGGACGTGCCGTCCGCCGCGGCACCGGCAGGCCCGCCGGTGCGTGGCAACGGCAACACGATCGGCGGTTCGTGGGGTGCGTACTACTGGAACGGCCACATCTACTCGTCCGAGATGGACCGCGGCCTGGACATCCTCGAGCTGACGCCGAGTGATCAGCTGTCGGCCAACGAGATCGCGGCGGCGAAGCTGGTGACCTACACCCAGTTCAATCCGCAGAGCCAGCCGAAGTACTCGTGGCCGCCCGCGTTCGTGGTGGTGCGTTCGTACCTCGACCAGCTGGTGCGTGGCAACGGCCTCGATGCGGCGCGTACGACGGCCATCTCCAACGCGCTCACCGACGCCGAAGCGAAGACCGGCGCGGCGCGCGCAGCGGCGCTGCGCACCCTGGCCACGCAGGTGGACAAGGATGCCGCGGGTGCCAAGGATGGCGCGCGCGTCCGCACGATGGCCGCGGAAATCCGTCGCCTGGCGGCGGTGAAGTAAGCCATTGATGAGTCGTGGCGGCTGATCACCAGCCGCCACGAAATACAAAGGGCGCCCCCATCGGGGCGCCCTTTGTCGTTTCCGTGAACCACCGCGAACCGCCGCTCAGATCAGCGAAACCACAGCACCAGCGCGCCGCAGGTACCGGCGTCCTTAAGCTCGGCGGGCGTGGTGGCATAAAGCTCGACACCCGCCAGGTAGTCGGTGAAGATCTTGTCGAGATCCGGCGGCAGGGCACTCTCGTACGGGTAGACACGCAGGCCGTCACGCACCACGGCCGCGCGGCAGTTCGGGTTGCCCTTCGCGGCCAGGAAGGACTCGGCGTTCGGTCCGGCCGCGATGTTCGCGCCGGCGTCGACCTTGAGCAGGTTGGACAGCGGGCGTCCGTCGGCCGCCTTGAGCTGCGCCGCGCTGAAGAACTTCCCCTGCCCCTTGGCGCGGCGCGCTTCGAAGCCATCCAGCGTCAGCTCGGTCATCACACCCCTGGGCTTGGGCGCCGCCACCACGGCAAGGATCTCGAACTCGATCGGCATCGGCGTGTTCGGCCCGACCGTGAAGTTGTCGAAGAAGGCCTGGTACCCCTTGGCCACGGCCTCGACGATGTGACCGCCGTCTTCGAGGTCGGGGACCGTCACGATGCCGAGCGAGTCGGTGGTGCCGGCTTCGATGGTGTGATCGATGCTGATCACGGCGCCCTTGATGACGGTGGTGTCACCGGCTTTGCGGAAGCGGAGCGTGACGGGGCGCGGCGCGGCGTCTTGTGCTTGCACCGGAGTCGCCAGGGCGAAGCCGGCAGCGACCACGGAGAGGGAGAGAACGTTTCGGAGTTTCATGGGGGAACGATAGCGTGGATCCGCGCAGTGCCGACGATCATCAGGCAGCGGCGCAGGGGTCATTCAGTTTACGTACAGGGAGGGGAAATCATTCTTTATGTCGATATATTGTAGAAATGTCGACATATATTGAGATCTTGTCGATTCGATCGACACAAAAATTGGCCATGTCGATAAAAATAGAAATCATCGACAGTTATTTTTGTCATGTCGATGCCATCGACATACAATAAGAACATGTCGAACGAAGAGGAAAACATCGACACGTTTTTGCCATGGCAGCCCGACAAGCCCTATAATGGCCTGCCGGACCTGCCACCGCAGGCCGATGTCGAGACCAAGGTGGTTCTCAAGCAGTGCATCAGGGCCCGTGCTGCCGTCGCCGGGCTTCGGCAAGCTGCTGAGCTGACTCCCAATCAGACCATCCTCATCAACACGTTGTCTCTCCTCGAAGCCGGGGCGAGCTCCGAGATCGAGAATATCGTCACGACGACGGATCGCCTGTTTCAGCACGTGCGCGATGAAACACACGCGGATACCGCGACCCGGGAAGCGCTCCGTTACAGCCGGGCGCTCTTCGATGGATACCACGCACTCGGCGAACACCCGCTGAACACGCGCATGGCCGAAATCATCTGCAGTCGGATCAAAGGCGTTCAGATGACCGTACGGCGACTACCGGGAACCGCTCTCCGAAACACCGCGACGCATCAGGTGGTCTATACCCCGCCTGAAGGAGAGTCCCTGCTTCGTGAGAAGCTCGCGAACTGGGAGCGCTTCATGCACGAAACGACGGACCTGGACCCGTTGGTACGCATGGCGATCGGGCACTACCAGTTCGAAGCCATTCATCCGTTCATCGATGGCAACGGACGCACCGGTCGTGTGCTCAACAGCCTGTTCCTGATCGACCAGGATCTGCTGACATTGCCGATCCTCTACCTCAGCCGGTACATCAACGACAACCGGTCCGAGTACTATCGGCTGCTGCAGCGCGTCACGAGTGACAGCGACTGGGAGTCGTGGTTGCTGTACATGATTCGCGGCATCGAAGAGACCGCGCGATGGACCATGGACAAGATCAGTGCGATCTGCGCACTCTCAGCGCACACCATGGCGTACGTAAAGCAGGAGCTTCCCAAGATCTACAGCCGAGAGCTGGTGGATCTGATCTTCGAGTTGCCCTACTGTCGCATCAGCAGTGTCGTGGAACGCGGGATCGCCAAACGGCAGACGGCATCGGTCTACCTGAAGCAACTCCAGTCCATCGGCGTGCTGGACGAGTATCCCGTCGCGTCGAAGGAGAAGTTGTTCATTCATCCGAAGCTGATGCAATTGCTGCGAGAGGACCAGAACGCTTTCGAGCGATACCCGGGAACGGAAACGGCGTAGGCCGGTTCGCCATCGCGCGGCGAACCGGCCAGTCCGTTGTACCCGTGCTTACCGCACCAACTTCTTGTACTTGATCCGATGCGGCTGGTCCGCATCCGGGCCCTTCCGGCGCTTCAGATCCTCGATGTACGCGCCGTAGTTCCCTTCGAACCACACCACTTCCGAATCGCCTTCGAACGCCAGGATGTGCGTGGCCACACGATCCAGGAACCAGCGATCGTGCGAAATGATCACCGCGCACCCCGAGAAGTCGAGCACGGCTTCTTCCAACGCGCGCAGCGTGTCGACGTCGAGGTCGTTGGTGGGTTCGTCGAGCAGCAGCAGGTTGCCACCCTGCATCACGGTCTTGGCGAGATGCAACCGGTTGCGCTCACCACCCGAGAGGTTCGCCACCAGTTTCTGCTGATCGGCGCCCTTGAAGTTGAAGCTCGCGGCGTACGCGCGTGAGTTGAGCTCGCGCTTGCCCACGGGAATGGTCTCGCGGCCGCCCGAGATCTCCTCCCACAACGTGCGCTTGCCTTCGAGTGTGCGATGCTGGTCCTGATAGCTGATCTGCACGGTCTCGCCGACAACCAGCTCACCGGCGTCGGGCTTCTCGAGTCCGTTGATCATGCGGAACAGCGTGGTCTTGCCGGCGCCGTTGGGGCCGATGATACCCACGATGCCGGCACGCGGCAGATCGAAATTCAGGTTCTCGAACAGCAGATTGTCGCCGAACGCCTTCCTGAGTCCCTTGGCACGCACCACATCATTGCCCAGACGCGGCGCGGGTGGGATGACGATCTCATTCTGCATGACCCGATCGTTCTGCGCTTCACTCGCGAGATCTTCATAGGCCTGCAGACGCGCCTTGTTCTTGGCCTGCCGCGCACGCGGTGACATGCGCACCCACTCGAGTTCTTTCTCGAGCGTCTTCTGCCGCGCGCTGGCGTGCTTTTCTTCCTGCTTCAGCCGCTGCTGCTTCTGCTCCAACCAGCCGGAGTAGTTCCCTTCGTACGGCACGCCCTTGCCGCGGTCGAGTTCGAGGATCCACTTGGCCACGTTGTCCAGGAAGTAGCGGTCGTGCGTGATGGCCACCACCGTGCCCGGGAAACGCTCCAGGTGATGCTCCAGCCACGCCACCGACTCGGCGTCGAGGTGGTTGGTGGGTTCGTCCAGCAGCAGCATGTCCGGCTCTTCCAGCAGGATGCGGCAGAGCGCCACGCGACGCTTCTCACCACCCGACAGATGTGTCACCGCGGCATCTCCGGGCGGCAGACGCAGCGCGTCCATGGCCACGTCGATCTTGTTGTCGAGGTTCCAGAGATCGTGCTGGTCGATGTACTCCTGCAGCTTGCCCTGCCGATCCATCAAGGCATCAAAATCCGCATCGGGTTCGGCGAATTTGAGCGAGATCTCGTTGAACTCGTTCAGCGCATCACGCTGCGCTTTCACGGCCAGTTCGACATTGCCGCGCACATCGAGTGTGGCGTCGAGCTCGGGCTCCTGCGGCAGATACCCGATGCGCGTACCCTTGTGTGCCCAGGCCTCACCCTGAAACTCGGTGTCCACACCGGCCATGATGCGCAGCAGCGACGACTTACCGGCGCCGTTGGGGCCGAGCACGCCGATCTTCGCGCCGGGATAGAAGGAAAGCCAGATATCGTCGAGGATGATGCGCGAAGGTGGAATCACCTTGCGCAGTCCCTTCATCACGTAGATGAACTGCGGAGCCATGGATGAAATCGAGAGGGTCGGGTACGGGCACGGACCGGCGCCAATGGCGGCGCTCCAGGTCCAACCTTGAAAGATACACAGGGCACGGCCGTGTCCGTCCCCCGTGTTCATTGGCCGACAACCTCTCCCTCTCGCGTCTCTCCAACGTCCCGGCAGACCTCTCAGTAGATTGAGGACATGCAGATCGACGTGGCCGCCCAGCTTTCCGGCAATCCCGCCGCCGCTCTTCCGTTGCTGTTCGGCGCCGGCGTGCTGACCAGCCTGACGCCCTGCGTCTACCCGATGATCCCGATCACGGCCGCCATCGTGGGTGGGCAGTCTTCATCGGAACAGTCTGGCGCCATGAAGGCGTCACGATGGCGTCCATTGGGCCTTTCCATGGCCTATGTCATGGGCCTGGCCACGGTATACGCCGGACTGGGCCTGCTCGCCGGCCTCACCGGCACCATGTTCGGCACGGTCTCGGCCAACCCGTGGGCGTTCTTCGTCATGGCCAACCTGCTGCTGCTGGCGGCCCTGGCCATGCTCGACGTGATCCCGGTGCGGGTGCCGGCAGCGCTCATGCAGCGCGCCGCCAGCGCGGGCACGGGAGGCCGCGCGGCCGGCGCTTTCGTCATGGGTGCCGCGTCGGGACTGGTGGCCGCCCCCTGCTCGGCGCCGGTCATGGCGGCCGTGCTCACCTGGGTCTCCACCACCCGATCGGCCGGACTCGGCTTCGTCTACCTCTTCACCTTCAGTCTGGGCATGTGCACCCTGCTGCTGATCGTGGGGCTGTCGGCGGGCTCGCTCTCCCGCCTGCCCCGCGCCGGTGCCTGGATGCTCACGGTGAAAAAGCTTTTTGCCTTCACCATGTTGGCGATGGCGGAGTATTACCTCATCAAGATGGGCCAGGTCTACTTCTGACCCGGGGCGATCCCGTCCCGCCCGTCCTGCGCGTCCCGCCCCTGCCCCGCCGTTTCCCACCCGCTTTCCCGGTTCGACATGACTGCTCCTGTCACTTCCATGCGCCGCATGGCTCTGCGCGCCCTGCTCGTCACAGGCGCGGTGATCACCACGATCGCACTCGCGCCGGCCTCTCCGCTGACCACGCCGCTGGCCGCGCAGGATCTCGGGATCGCCGTGGGAGAACAGGCGCCGGGCGGCCCCCTGGAAACCATGGCGGGCCAGACGGTCGATCTGTCGGCGGTCATCGGCAAACAACCGGCGGTCATCGAGTTCTGGGCCACGTGGTGCGGCAACTGCAAACAACTCGAACCGGCCATGCGCGCCGCGATGACCAAACACGGCGCCCGGGTGAAGTTCGTGACGGTGGCCGTGTCGGTGAACCAGTCGTTCGAACGGGTGAAGGCCTGGCAGGCGGCCAACAAACTGCCCGGCGATCTGCTGTACGACCGGAAGGGCACGGTGAGCGGTGCCTACGATGTGCCGGCCACGAGCTACGTGGTGGTCGTCGACCGGGCGGGCAAGATCGTCTACACGGGCGTGGGTGGCACCCAGGATCTCGAAGCCGCCATCAAGAAGGCGCTCTGATGTCGCGGGAGCATTTGCCCGGGGAGCCACGGGAGCAGGAGGAACGCCCGGTGGTCACCATCCGGGACGTCGCCCGCGCGGCGGGGGTGTCCATCGCCACGGTTTCCCGTGTGCTCAACGACGCCGCGCGTGTCACCGACGACACGCGTGAACGGGTGCGTTCGGTGGTGGCCCGCATGGGCTATGCCCCACACGGCGGCACACGCAGCCAGTCGTTGCGGCGTACCCGCACGCTCGGCGTGCTGCTGCCCGATCTCTACGGCGAGTTCTTCTCGGAATTCATCCGCGGCATCGATGAAACGGCCAGGCAGCATGGTTTTCTCACGCTCGTCACGTCGGCACGCCGGGAAGCTCATGAGATCACCGCCGCGGTGAGCACCATGCGGGGGCGCGTGGACGGATTCCTCGCGCTCTCGCCCACGGTGGCCGCGCGCGCAACGCTGGCCGACGTGGCGGAGCGGTATCCCACCGTCCTCGTCGGCGCCGGCAGCGATGCCGGCGACATCGCCACGCTCGCGGTGAACAACTTCGAAGGCGCGGCGACGATGATGAAACATCTGCTATCGCTGGGCCATCGCCGGATCGTGTTCCTGCGCGGCCCATCCGGACAGATGGATGCGAGCGAGCGGCTGCATGCCGTACGCGAAGTCGCCAACTGGTACGAGGACTGCGAGCTGCGCGAACTGCACGGCGAGTTCCGCATGGACACCGCGTACGACGTCGTCACACTGCTGCTGCAGAGCGGCGCACGTCCGGACGCGATCTTCGCCGCGAACGACAGCATGGCCATCGGCGCGATTGCCGCGATCAAGGATGCCGATCTGCGCGTCCCCGAAGACATCGCCGTCACGGGTTTCGACGACATTCCGATGACGCGTTATCTGTCACCTTCGCTCACGACCGTCCGCATGCCCATCTACCAACTGGGCGAGCGCGCGGTGCTGCGTCTCATCGAGACCGTGCGGGGCGGAGAGACGGCTGTTCCCGTGCATCACGAAGTGCTGCCGGTGGAACTGGTGATCCGCGCGAGCTGTGGAGCGGCCGTGCGCATGATCGCGCAGTCGGATGCCGATGGTCGGCCGCTGACCCCGCTCGGCTGATGGTTCTCCGCTGACGATCTGCCGTCGGCTAGCGGTTCAGATTCTTCTCGACCTGGGCCAGGAATCGCTGATCGACCAGACCGGTGTTGCCGCAGGGGAGACGATCGCCGCTCGTTCCGCCACTCATGTCGCGGGCCGACGCCACGAACGTGACTGCGACGGTGGTCTTCCCTGCACCGTCTCCCGCCACCTGCGTCAGCAGTGACATGAAGATGCGAAAGGTCGCGGCGTTCGGTCCGGTCATGCTGGAGCCGCACGACAGCAGCTCGGTCATGGGACGACCCATGAACTGGCGCGTGCGGTAGAAGTCGGGATTGCCGATCTGTTTTGCGGCCGGGTTCTCCACGGTTACCGGAATGCCGTAGTCGAGATACGTCTGCTTCACCGCGGCCCAGACCTTGGCCGGATCCGCGGTGAACACCTGCTGCGCCGCGCGCGCGGCGTCGGCGTACATCGTGGGGGAGTCAGGCCCCGAATAGATCACGGCCTGTCGTGGATTGACTTCCTGGACCGGTGCGCTGGAGTTCGCACTCGCACAGCCGGTAGCCGTCACCGCCGTCACGAGGACGAGCGTCACGCCGAGAGCAGCTGGATGGATCGACATTCGCATAACTCCCCTGAAACTTGCGTGAACTCCGCGTGAGACATCCCGTGGACCTTCGCGTCGATCGCGGCACCAGCCGCCGCGATCGATCACGATCGATCATGATCACCCGTGATGTCTGAGCACCTGCTGCGCTTCCGCTTCCAGACCACTCACCAGCGCCTCGATATGCGGGACATCGGTGCGCGCGTTCATCACCGTGATTCGCAGCACCCGTCGTCCGTCGAGCGTGGTGGCCGTGATCCAGCCGCGTCCCGATCTATTGTACCGCTCACGCAGACGATTGGTGAGTTCATCCCGATCCTCGTGGGGCACCTCGGGGTTCCAGGCGAAACACAGGATGTTTGACTCGGGCTCATGCAGAGGCCGGAAGTGCGGATGTCCCTCGAGTCGCTCGTACAGGGTCCGTGCCATCCCGCACAGCCGGTCGTAGAGCGCGCCCAACGCATCGGCACCGTATCGCTGGAAGGCCACCCACACCTTGAGCACATCCGATCGTCGGGAGCACTGAAAGGAGCGTGGCCCCATGTCCCAGGCGCGGGCATCGTCGGCCGGTGTGAACAGATACGGCGCCTGTTGAGCGAACGCCGATTCGAGTGTGTGCTCCTCCCGCACCAGCAGCATGCCGGCGGCCAACGGCAGCAACATCGTCTTGTGGGGATCCCAGGCCACCGAGCAGGCCCGGGCAAGGCCTTTCACACGATGCCGATGCCGAGCGGACAGCAGCGCGCCGCCACCGTGGGCGGCGTCGACATGCAACCAGAGCGGCCCTCTGTCGTCGGCGAACGCGTCGCAGCAATCGGCGATCGCGTCGAGATCGTCGAAAGCTCCCGTGGCCGTACACCCGGCGGTCGCCACCACGGCCATCACACGGGTGCCCGCCGCCCGCAACGCGGTCAGCCGTTCCCGCAGCAACGGCACGCTCATGCGGTGCCCGTGACTCGGAATGACCACCACCCGCGAGAGCCCCAGGCCCATCTCACCCGCCGCACGGGCGACGGCGTAGTGTGCATGTTCCCCACACACGAGCACGGGCGGCGACGTTCCGACTCCGTTGCTCCAGACATCGGGAATGGCGCGGCTCCGTGCCGCCAGCAACGCCGTGAGGGTGGCCTCCGTGCCGCCCGATGTCATCGTACCGCCGGCCCGGGCATCCCAGCCGACCAGATCGGTCATCCATTCGATGACCTGATGCTCGAGCGGGGTGAACGCCGGTGACATCTCCCGCACGGCCTGGGACTGGTTGAGCGCACTGATCAGCGCATCGGTCCACACCGCGGCGGGCAACGGCGCCGAGACCTGGTGTCCGATGTACATCGGATGGGCGAGCCGATTGATGTCCTGCAGCAGCAGCGACGACAGTCGGCGCGCGACGTCGGCCAGTGGTCGCGAGCGACGCGGCAGCGGCTCGGCGATACGGTCGGCGATCACTTCGGCGCTGTGCCAGGTGCTCACGGCGCCTTCGCCCGTGCGGGTCTCGGCGAAATACCGTTCGACGAGCGCCAGCAGCGGCTGAGCGGCGTCGAGGGTGGTGTCGGCTTCGAGCAGCGCCAGTGCGTCGAGATCGCGATCGAGGTCGCGACGGTCGTCCGGACTCCCCGTCAGGGGTTCGCCGGTGAGGTGCGGGTTGGACATACGTCGAAGTATGTTGTCTGCGTCGATGACGATGCGCCAGCGAGGCCGGACTCCGATATCGCCATGAGCGATGGTCGCGGTGCGCATGGCCTCCACCGACATCCCCACCGGCTTCCACATTTTCCGACGTCCCTGATGTCCGAGCCTCACGCCGTCAGTCCGCACCTCGTTCCGTCGGTGTCCATCGATTCCGTGACCGTGCTCGAGGACGTGGCGACACCGGCAACGCTGGAGGAATTCGAGCCGGACCCGTTGCTGGACACGGGAACGGCCATGTGGGCCGTGATTTTTGCGGGCGGAATCGGGACGCGCTTCTGGCCCTTGAGCACCCCGCGCCGGCCGAAGCAGTTGCTGGCCTTGGTGAACGAACGGCCGCTCATCGCCGACACGGTGGCCCGTCTCGCCCCGCTGGTACCGGCCGAACGTGTGCTGGTGGTCACCAGCGCCGATATCGCCGATGCCCTGCACGAGGCCATCCCCGAGGTTCCGCGCGCCAACATGCTCGTGGAGCCACGTCCGCTGGGCACCGCGGCCGCACTGGCCTGGGGCGCGCACGAAGTGGCCCGTCGTGCGGGACCGGATACGATCTTCGCGGCGCTGCATGCCGATCTCGCGGTGGGATATCCCGATGTGTTTCGCGACACGCTGCGCCGCGCGGCATCGATCGCGGGCCGCAGTCATCATCTGGTGGCGATCGGAGCCACCCCCACCCGACCGGAAACGGGATTCGGCTATCTGCAGCCAGCGGCGCTGGTGGACCCGCTCGTGGCCCGCACCGAAGGGGGCGCCTGTCATGTGGAGCACTTCGTGGAGAAACCGAGTGCCACACTGGCCGACGTGCTCATCGAAAAGGGCGCCCTGTGGAATACGGGCATCTTTGTGTGGCGCGCCAAGGTCGTGCTGGAGGAACTCGCCAGACACACCCACGAACTGCAGTACGGGTTGCCGAAGCTGGCGAACGGGGAGATGGAGACCTTTGCCGAACTCGTCACCTCGGTCTCCATCGATCGCGGACTGCTGGAGCGCAGTGCACGCGTCGTCGTGCTGCCGGCAGCGTTCGAGTGGGACGATGTGGGGACGTGGGCCTCATTGCGCCGCGTGCGCGAACTCGACGACACCGGCAACGGCGTCATGGGTCAGGTGCACTGCGTGGAGAGTTCCGGCAATGTCATTCACGCCGACGATTGCTGCGTGGTGGCCTACGGGATTTCGGGGATGATCGTGGTGAGCATCCAGGGTCTGACGTTCGTGACCACGCAGGAGCGGGCCACCGAACTGGCGCCGCTCCTCGATGCGCTGCCGGGCAGTCTGCGTTTCAACCCCGGACGCGCGTAACGACGGTCACGCCCCACGAAAAACGGGCGCGCGTTTTTCCCGGAACGCCTGCATCGCCTCCTTCACATCGGCGCTGGCGAAACACTGCTTGATGTGGACGAGTTCTTCGCGCAGTTGTGCATCCAGCGTCGCGCTGGCACTGGCCAGCAGCAGTCGCTTCGAGAGGGCCAGCGCGATGGGGGGACCGCCGGCCAGCATGGCGGCATACCGCGCAACCTGCTCCTGGAATTCCATGTCCGGGAGCACGGCGGATACGAGCCCGATGCGCCCGGCTTCATCGGCCGCGATGTCGCGACCGGTGAGCACGATGTCCATGGCGCGCGCCTGGCCGATCAGACGCGGCAGAAACCAGGTCACGCCGGCATCGGGTGACAAGCCACGTCTCGCATAACCGGCCGTGCAGATCGCTCCCGCCGCCAGCAGACGGATGTCACAGGCCAACGCCAATCCGAACCCGGCGCCGGCCGCCGCGCCGTTGATGGCCGCGATCACCGGCTTGTCGCACTGCGTGATGCTCTGCACCCAGCGACCGACCCAGTAATAGGGATCGAGTTTCTCACCACGCGTCGTACCCAGACCTGCGGGCTCGGACAGATCGAGTCCCGCGCAGAAGCCACGACCGGCGCCGGTGATCACCACGACACGGACCTCGTCATCCCGCGCCGCATCGCGCATGGCGCGTGGCAGCGATCCGGCCAGCGCGGGATTGACCGCATTGAGTCGCTCGGGTCGATCGAGCGTGATCGTGCGGACACCCGCTTCCGTGGTAGTCACGTGCAGATGGGGATACCCCTGTGTCGGGTCGGTCATGAGATCGTCTCCGGATTGTCACCAACGGATCGTCTTCCAGCGTCTTCCGCGAAAGTTTTCGCAGAGCTTTCGTGCGGAAGTTTTCCTTCGGAAGCTGGCTCGGACTCACGAAGTTACCACACGCCCCCACTTCCACGGATATGGGTCGTCCCGCTAGATCACTAGGGTCGGACGTCGCTGGTGGCGTATTCGACGCGATGGTCAGGCTGCACCTCCCGCCCGCTTCTGCCCGTATCTCCGGTCTCATGGCTCCTTCCCGCTCCGCCGCTGCCGTTCTTCCCAACGAGTCTCCGTCTGCCGACCTGGCGCCATTGCTGTGCAGCGATGCGCTGGCCCGTACGGCGTTCGAGACGTGCCGGCAGCACGAGCGTGTCTCGCGCCTGATCGCTCTCGGGGTATCGAGCAACGAACTGCAGGCAGCGCATGCCATGGTCGACACCATCGATCTCGCACTCGCCGAGGCGGTGCGCGATTTCGAGAAGAAGTGCGCCAAGGTGCCGGTGGCCGATGTCGCGGAGGTGCGTCAGGCGGCCAACAGCATGTGGCTCTCGGCGCGGGAATATCTGCGTCGGCACAGCATCGCCGAACGGGCATCCCGGCAGATCACGCAGGGTGACGATACCCTGGGCGATCTGCACTTCGAATACGAACTCGAAGCGTCGGCGCTGCTCGCGCTCAAGCAGGCGACCAACAGCTATCAGAAGCTGCGGCCAGACACCCGTTCCTGATTTTTTGTCGAGACCCGCATCACGCGCCTGTCCGTCAACCGGTGAGGGCGATGTCGAAGAGCAGGCGGCTGGGTTGTGGATCGCGGGTGAGATAGACCTGCAGCCGGTCGATGATGGCCGGTGCGGTGACCCGCAACGCGAGGAGTTCGCGCTCACGTGCGGGCGTGAGCGTGGGATAGAAACTCAGCGTGCAGTGCGGTGTGAAGCGGAATCGTGCCGCCTTGAAGGGCAATCCGCTCCGACCGATGCGTTCGTGCAGCGCGCGCAACGGACCATGCGGATCGAGCGGCAACGACACGATGTCGGTCTGCATGAAGCGATGCGGCGGCTCGAATGTCAGCGACATCGGCGGCGTGGAGGCGGCGATGGGCCGCAGCGCCTCCCGAATGCGATCCACCGGCGTATCGGTGGGAATGGGGCCCAGGCCCGACGATCCCACCACGGTGATGTGCGGCGGCGTGAGCCGTGCCAACTTCGGATCGAACCGCTGCTGGATCTCCCGCACGACAGCGCCCGCCTCACCGGTCAGTTCGGTGAGCACAAAGATCCCAAAAGCTGCGGCCATGCTCACAATGTAACGAACGGACACTCACGGTGGCTGCCATGCCGCGCTAATTTCGCGCCATGGGAGAAGCCATGGTGATCATCCGCGAATACGTGAACGAGATGGAAGCGCTCGTTGCCCGCAGTGTGCTCGAAGCACATGAAATCCCTGCCGTCGTGTTGCGTGACGATGCCGGCGGCATGCTTCCGGCCATGCATCTGCTGTATCCGGTGCGTCTCGCGGTGCGCGCGGCGGACAGCGTGCAGGCGCTGCGCATTCTCGATGCGCCGTTCGAAACCGACCCGTCGGACGATCCGATGGACGACGACGACATATCGCGCGGGCTCTGAGTCCCTCGTGAGTCGCCGCGAACCACCCGTGCGTGCCTGGTGAGCGCTCTGTGAACCATCCGTTTGCCGGTCTGGTCGTGCTGATCACCGGCGCGTCGAGCGGGATCGGCGCGGAACTCGCGCGACAATGGGCCGCTGCCGGGGCGCGCCTGGCACTCGCGGCGCGAGACGAAGCACGTCTCATGCAGGTGGCCGACGCCTGTCGGGCGGCAGGAGCCGATGCGCTGGTGGTGGTGGGCGATGTGGGCGTGGAGCAGGATTGCCGATCCCTCGTGGAGCGCACGGTCGCCCACTACGGCCGCCTCGACGTGCTCGTGAACAACGCCGGGCTCGGATCGAGCGCGCCGTTCGACACCATCACCGATCTGTCGATCTTCGAGACACTGATGCGGGTGAACTACCTCGGCAGCGTCTGGTGCACGGCGCATGCCCTGCCGCACCTGCGCAAGACCGCCGGACGCATCGTGGCCATCTCGAGTCTCACGGGACTCACAGGAGTGCCGAAGCGCACGGCCTATGGCGCCACCAAACATGCAATGGCCGGTTTCTTCGATTCACTCCGCATCGAACTCGAAGGCAGCGGTGTCTCGGTGACGGTGATCTATCCGGGGTTCGTGTTCTCCGAGATCAATCAGCGCGCGTTGTCGGCCGATGGCACGCCATACGGCGAGCGCGCCTACAAACGCAAACCGGGCGAGACGATGCCCACCGAGGAATGCGCGCGCCTCATTCTGCGGGCCACCGCGCGTCGTGACCGCGATCTCGTCATGACGTGGCGCGGCAAGCTGGGTCGTCTGCTCAAGCTGATCTCTCCACGCCTGGTGGACCGCATCGCCAGACGCGCGATCGAAACACGGCAGTAGCGCAACGACGATCGCCGCGAAAACCGCCGCGACGACCTGCCCACAACCTGTCCACCGACATCACGTCCGCTAGAATTCCGGCATGCGTGTCGTCACCGTGGACCCCGTCCACCCGGATCCGTCAGCGCTCGCCGAAGCGGCCGCACTCATTCGCGCGGGAGAGCTGGTCGCGTTTCCCACGGAAACCGTCTACGGCCTCGGTGCGAATGCCCTCGATGCCGATGCGGTGGTGCGCATCTACGCCGCCAAAGGGCGACCGGCCTGGAATCCCGTCATCGTGCATGCCGCGAATGCCGCAGAGGCACGCCGCCATGCCGCGACCTGGCCCCGGAGTGCGGAGCGACTGGCGGAACGATGCTGGCCCGGCCCGCTCACGCTGGTGGTGCCCCGCGCAGCCCACATCCCGGACGTCGTGGCGGCCGGCGGAGAGACGGTGGCCCTGCGCGTGCCCGCGCACCCGGTGGCACTCGCGCTCATCGACGCCGCCGGCTGTCCCATTGCCGCCCCCAGCGCCAACCGGTTCACGCGCGTGAGTCCGACCACGGCGCAACATGTCGTGGCGTCACTGGGGGATCGTGTGCCCCTCGTGCTGGATGGCGGGCCCTGTACCGTGGGAATCGAAAGCACGGTCGTCGACTGCGGAGAGGACGTGGTCACCATTCTGCGTCCCGGCATGATCGGACGGGAAACCCTCGAAGCCGCGCTGGACGGACTGGGGATCGTGGTCCGCCATGCCACGACGCCGGCGGTGCCGCATGGAGAGGCCATGGATACGGCAATGGCTGCGCCCACGGACTCGACGGCGCACATGGCGTCTCACGTGCCGCGTTCACCGGGCATGGCCGATCGCCACTATGCACCGCGGGCCGATGTCTGGCTGTTCACGCCCGCGCAGCGCGAGGAAGTGGAAACGGCGCTGCGGGAACGTGCGGAGACCACGGTGCTCGATGGCCTGCATCCCGTGATCGGATTGTTGCGCACGATCACATTCGGGAACTCATCGGTGCAGGCCATGGTGCAGACCATCGCCATGCCCGCTGCGCCCATGGCGTACGCGCAGGCCCTCTATGCGGCATTGCACGAGGTCGATGCACGCGGTGCATCACTGGTGCTCATCGAAGCCCCACCCGACGAGCCTGGATGGGATGGGATCCGCGATCGGCTGACCCGCGCATCGCGCTGACCGCGCCGTCTTCGAGTATGTTTTACGGATGTTACCTATCGATCTGACTGGAAAGCGCGCCCTCGTTGCGGGGGTTGCCGACGACAACGGCTTCGGCTGGGCCATCGCCAAAGCATTTGCGGAAGCCGGAGCCAGTGTCTGCGTGGCCACCTGGCCGCCGGCGCTCAACATCTTCCTGAATCTCCTCGAACGCGGAAAAATCGACGAGTCGCGTCAGATGGCCGACGGTTCCCTGCTGACCTTCGAACGCATCTATCCTCTCGACGCCGTGTTCGACACGCTGGCCGATGCCCCCGAGGACATCCGGGAGAACAAGCGCTACAAGGAACTGGGCGACTTCTCCATCGACGGTCTCGCGCAACGCCTCGTGGCGGACTTCGGCGCGCAACCGCTCGATATCGTTTTTCACTCCCTGGCCAACGGTCCCGAAGTCAAGAAGCCGTTGCTGGAAGTGAGTCGGGCCGGGTATCTCGCCGCGTCCAGCGCGAGTGCGTATTCGCTGGTGTCGATGGTGCAGCGTCTCGGACCGCTGATGCGTCCCAGCGGCTCGGTGTGCTCCCTCACCTACATGGCCAGTGAGCGCGCCATTCCGGGTTACGGCGGCGGCATGTCGTCGGCCAAGGCGCAGCTCGAGAGCGATACCCGCGTGCTGGCGTTCGAAGCCGGTCGCAAGTGGGGTCTCCGCGTCAACACCATCTCCGCCGGTCCGTACGCCTCGCGTGCGGCCAGCGCCATCGGCATCATCCAGACGATGGTGCAGTACTGCGAAGTGAACTCCCCGCTGCCGCAGACCCTCGACGCGCGTGAGGTGGGCACCACGGCCGCCTTCCTGGCCAGCGATCTCGCCAGTGGCATCACGGGTTCCACGGTGTACGTCGACAAGGGATACCATGCCATGGGCATGGCCGTGTCGATGGCGCCCGGCGCCGCGCCATCCGGCGACTGATTCACCGGGCATCCCGTCGGCACCTGCGCAGAACATCTGCTGAACCGTGACCACTCAGGAGCGCCCCATCGCAGCCCCCGGCTCTCCGACGGCGACCACCGTCCGGGGCCTGGGGCTGCGTGTGCGACTGCTCATCATGGCCCTGGTGACGATGGCTCTGCCGGTGCTCGTGGCGGCGTTCATCGATCTGCGGAAAGACGGACTCACCGGTTGGGCGCTCCTGGCAGGCGCACTGATGATCAGCTGTCTCATCGCCTATGCGGTCGGTGGGTTGATCGTGCGCCCGGTGGAAGCGCTCATTCACGACGCCCACGTGCTGTCGGCGGGACTGTCCGGTCATCGTTCGGTGATCCAGTCGAGCGACGAAGTCGGACAACTCGCGGTGGCGCTGAATCAGATGGCGGAAACGATGGAGCGTCGCACGGCGGCGCTGGCCGACAACGAGCGTCGCTACCGATTCCTCTTCGATTCCAATCCGCTGCCCATGTGGGCCTGGGACGCGGACACGACCAACATTCTCGCCGTCAATCAGGCCGCGATCGACAAGTACGGATACGATCGTGAGCACTTCCTCACACTGCAGATCGTCGACCTGCTCGATCCGTCGGAACTCGATCGATTCAGCGGTGCGCGGCTGCCGTTCTCGGAGTCCCGGCAGAGTGCGGGCAGCTGGATGCACCGCACCGCCACCGGCAAGCGCATGGAGATGGATGTGATCACCACCAGTTCGCGACGGCTGGGACGCGCGAGCTGGCTCTCGGTGGGCATGGACATCACCGCGCGGCGGGAAGCCGAACGGGCGCTCGCGCGCAGTGAGGAACAACTGCGGCAGGCGCAGAAGATGGAAGCCATCGGGACGTTTGCCGGCGGGATCTCGCACGATTTCAACAATCTGCTCACCGGCATGCTCGGCTACTGCGACCTGCTGCTCGCACAGCTCAACCCGAGCACCGAAGCCTACAGCGATGTGAACGAGATCCGGGCCCTGGCGGTGCGTGGAACGGAGCTGTCGCGTCAGATCCTCGCCGTGAGTCGCAAGGCCGTCCTGCAGCCCGCCGTGCTCGATCCGAATGCCATCGTCCTCGGCCTCGACCGGTTGCTGCGACGTCTGATCGGCGAACACATCGAGTTGCACACCCATCTCGACAGCGATGTCGGCACCATCCGCGCCGACGCCGGTCAACTGGAACAGGCGCTGCTCAATCTCGTCAGCAATGCGCGCGACGCGCTGCCGGCCGGCGGACGTATCGACATCCGGGTGGCGCGGATCTCGCCGGAGCAGCGGCAGCGTTTCACGCTCGACACGCACACCGAGTGGACGACGATCAGTGTGGCCGACAACGGCACGGGGATGAGCGACGACGTCAAGGCGCACATCTTCGAACCGTTCTTCACGACCAAGGAACGAGGCAAGGGTTCGGGACTCGGCCTGGCGCTGGCCTGCAGCATGGTGGAACGCGCCGGTGGAGAGATCCGGGTGGAGTCCACCCTGGGTGTGGGGACCGTCATGCATCTCCTGCTGCCGCATCTCGACGAATCGGTGTCGCGACCCAGTGAAGGCGACGCGGAAGCCGGCTCACTGGCCGGCACGGAGACCATCCTGCTGGCCGAAGACGAAGACGCGGTGCGCACCGTGGCGACGGCGGCGCTGGAGCGTCGCGGCTACCGGGTGCTCGCGGCGGCCGACGGTGATGCGGCCATGGCGATCTCGCTGGCCTTTCCCGGTCGCATCGCGCTGCTGGTCACCGATGTCGTGATGCCCGGGATGAACGGACGGGCGCTGGCCGATCATCTCGTCACGCAACGCCCGGGGCTCCCCGTGCTGTTCGTGTCCGGATACACCGACGACGACGTCCTGCGCAAAGGCATCACCACGGACGAGCGCACGCTGCTGGCCAAGCCGTTCACGTCCCTCGAACTCGCCCGGCGGGTGCGTGCCTCCATCGACGGCGTCACGAACCCGGGGTGATGCGATGATGAACTGGATTCTGATGGTGATGGCCACCATCGCCTCGATACTGATCGCGATGGTCGTGGGTGGGTTGATGATACCGGCGCGGGTCGATATCGCCCGATGTGTCTCCCTGGCCGCGCGCCGTGAGGATGTCTGGCGCCTCGTACGGGCGGTGGACCAGATCCCCGATTGGTGTCCATCGCTGCCGGCGTTCGAGGTGACCGCCGAGCAGGCGCCGGAGATGCTGTGGCTGCGCCTCCGCAACGACAGTCAGGACATCGTGGGTGAATGGCGTGTGCAGTTCGAGGAATCATCCGATGGACAGGGCGATCGCACGATACTGACGGTGTTCGAATCGAGCATCACCACCAATCCCATCCTGCGGTTTCTCCGGAGCTTCGGCGGCCGCACCGGACGCGTGGATCGGTTTCTCCGGGCCGCCGCGGAGCAGTTGGGCGAATTCGGCGCGGTGCCGCACGATCGCTAGTCAACCGGTGGACACCCATCCCGCTCGCTGGCGCATGCTGTGGCTCATTGCGCTGGCCGAGTTGCTGGGGATGTCGGTGTGGTTCACGGGCAGTGCGGTCGCGCCGCAACTCACGGAGCGCTGGGCCCTCACCACCACGCAGGTCGGCTGGCTCACGACCGTGGTGCAACTGGGTTTCGTGGTGGGCACGGCCGTGTCGGCCCTGCTCAACCTCGCCGACGTGGTGCCCGCACGTCGCCTGTTCGCCACCGCCGCCACGCTGGGGGCTGCCAGCAACGCGCTGCTGCTGCTCGCGCCTGGCTTCGGGTGGGCACTGGTGGCCCGGGCGCTCTGTGGCGCCTGCATCGCCGGCGTGTATCCCCCGGCCATGAAGATGGCCTCCACCTGGTTCCGGGAACGCCGGGGGCTGGCGGTGGGCACGGTGGTGGGCGCCCTCACGGTGGGCAAAGCCGCACCCTATCTGGCGCAGGCCGTGCCGGACGCCACGGTGGCCGGCGTGGTGTTCTGCTCGAGCGGCGCCGCGCTGCTTGCCGCCCTGCTGATCGGCTGGCGCTACCACGATGGGCCGCATGCGTTTCCGTCGCGCCGCTTCTCGTGGGGACTGGTGTCCACCGTGGTGCACGAACGCCGCTGGCGTCTCGCGACCGGTGGGTATCTCGGACACATGGCGGAACTCTATTCCTACTGGACGTGGATTCCGGCCTTCCTTGCGGCCAGCGCCGCGGCCCACGAAGCGACCGGCCGTGGGCACACGCCCCCCTGGATCGGTCTGTTGTCGTTCGGCGTGATCGCCGTGGGTGGCATCGGCTGCATCTGGGGCGGTCTCATGGCCGACCGCATCGGCCGCGCCCGTCTGGTGAACCGGGCCATGGCGGTGAGCGGCAGTTGTGCGGTGCTGGTGGGACTGGCCTTCGGGCGGTCATGGTGGCTGCTCGCACCCCTGGCGCTGACCTGGGGCTTCTTCGTGATCGCCGACAGCGCGCAGTTCTCCGTTCTGGTGACCGAGAGTGTGCCGCCCCACGCGGTGGGAACCGCCCTCACCATTCAGACCTCCGTCGGCTTCCTGCTCACCACGATCACGATCCAGATCATCCCGGTGCTGGTGGCGTGGGTCGGCTGGCCGTGGGCATTTGCCGCGCTGGCGGTGGGGCCCGCGCTGGGGATTCTCAGTATCAGGCGGCTGGCGAAAGAGTAGTGGGTCGTGGGTTCGGGGTCCCGAAACCCATCACCCTCCATTGCGTACGAGATACTAAAGTGATATCACTTCAATACCACCCCCTCCTGAGGTCTACAGACATATGCTCCGCGAAAAAGAAGCCCGACCGGCTCCCGGATTGCTCGTCGCTCTGCTGTTGTTCGTGGTGATCGCGGCCAGCGTGGCCGGTATCGTGAGCGGCGCCCGCTCGGATTCCCCGGTCATGGCCGTCGGCGGGGCGATCGCCATCAGCCTCGCGTCGCTCTGCTTCAAGGGGCTGTTCACCGTCGCCCCCAATGAAGGGCAGGTGCTGACGCTCTTCGGCAAATACCAGGGCACCGTGCGCACCCCGGGACTCTGGTTCGTGAACCCCTTCATCCAGCGGGCGTCGGTGTCGTTGCGCGTGCGCAACTTCGAGACCAACAAGCTCAAGGTGAACGACGCGCAATCGAATCCGGTGGAAATCGGCGCCATCGTCGTGTGGAAGGTGATCGACACGGCCGAGGCGATCTTCGAGGTCAACGACTATGTGCAGTACGTGGCGGTGCAGAGCGAGTCGGCGCTGCGGGCGCTGGCGTCCACGCATCCGTACGATTCGCACGGCACCGACTTGATCTCGCTGAGCACGCACCAGGCCGAAGTGAACAAGGGTCTGCTGGAAGCGCTGCACGAGCGACTGGCCAAGGCGGGCGTGGAGGTGATCGAAGCGCGTATCAGTCATCTCGCGTACGCGCCGGAAATCGCGGCGGCCATGCTGCAGCGTCAGCAGGCGAGCGCGATCGTGGCCGCGCGGCAGACGATCGTGGAAGGTGCGGTGGGCATGGTGGAACTGGCACTCGATGCACTCAAGAGCCGCGACATCGTGGAACTCGACGGCGAGCGCAAAGCGGCGATGGTGAGCAACCTGCTCGTCGTGCTCTGCTCCGAACGTTCGACGCAGCCGGTGGTCAACACCGGTTCGCTCTACACCTGATGTCCCGATGATGTCCCGACGCCCGGTGTTGTGTCATGGCTGACCGCAAGTCGTTCCTGCTTCGTGTGGACCGCGACGTGCTCGATGCGGTGCAGCGCTGGGCCAACGACGATCTGCGCAGTCTCAACGGGCAGATCGAGTTTCTGCTGCGGCGTGCGCTTCGCGATGCGGGGCGCGCGCCGTCCCCGAAGGCCGGTCGGCAGAACGACGCCGCTCCCGATTCCCATGATGCTTCCCATGATGTCCGCGACGATGCCGCCCGCACGGTCGACGACATCGATGGATCCTCCTCCGACGAATGAGTGTGTCATGCTGCACCTCGTCTTTCTTCGTTCCCGCCGTGCCGGCTTCTCCACGCTGCTGATCACCCTCTGCGCGTTGATGGCGGGCTTCATGTTTGCCCGTCTGGCGCGCGCACAGAGTGCAGGCGCACCGAACCCGTTGTATTTCGTCTACCTGCGCGGCACGGATACCCTGGGCACGGAAACCGTGACCATCGAAGCCACCGCGGTTCGCGGTGTGCTGGTGATGCGTGGTCAGCCTTCCATCACCTGGGTGCAACAGCGCAGTGGCACCACCCTCTCGGCGCTGAACATCGTGGTCCGGGCGCCCAATGCCGCGGCGGATGCCCCACCGGTGCAGGACGTCACGCTGACACCCCGCGGAGACAGTGTGGTGATCGACGCACGCGCCGGCGGTCAGTCGCGCAGTCAGACCGTGCCCAGCCAGAATGGCGCCATTCCCTTCATGGGGCAGTCGGTCACGCACGGTGCCATCGTCTCGCGCGTCGCGCGGCAGGCGAACCGTCGGGTGGTGCCGCTGTTCATGTCGGCGGGCGCACAAACCATCGAAGGCACCGTGGCCGGTGTTGGCGATACCACCACCCTGGCCATCAGCGGACTGACACTGCGCACGGTGTGGAGCGGTGAGGTGCCGGTGGAGATCGCGGTGCCCGCGCAGGGGCTCCGGGCGGTGCGGGTCGCGAAGGCCGTGGCCGCGCCGAGCGCGGAATCGGTGGACTATGGAGCGCCGGCAGGTGCACCCTACACGGCCGAACAGGTCACGATTCCCACGGTGCGTGGCTACACGCTCGCCGGCACTCTCACCAAGCCGTCCAGCAGAACAGGCCGGATGCCGGTGGTCATCACCATCAGCGGCAGCGGTCCGCAGGAGCGCGACTCGCGCATTCCCGGCATCCGCGGCTATCAGCCGTTTCGCGAGATCGCCGACACGCTGGGTCGACGGGGCATTGCCGTCCTGCGTTACGACGATCGGGGCGTGGGAGCGAGCGGTGGCGCCTCCACGCGCAATGCCGCCACGAGCGCGGACTTCGCCGACGATGTGCAATCGGTGATTGCCTGGCTCCGGACACGTCCCGATATCGACCCCACGCGCATTGCGCTGGCCGGACACAGCGAGGGCGGGTTGATCGCCCCGCTGGTGGCCGTGCGTGAGCCCTCGGTGCGCGCGATCGCCCTGCTCGCCGGGCCGGCGTACGATGGCCGCCGCATTCTCGTCCAGCAGAACGAGACGGTCATCCGGGAACTCTCCGATGTCACCGAAAGCCAGCGCGATTCGCTGCGTCGCAAAGTGCCGCCGGGGCTGGATTCACTCGAGCGTGCCAATACGTGGTTCGGCTATTTCATGCGCACCGATCCGCGTGTCGTGTTGCGGCAGGTGAAGCAGCCGGTGCTCGTGCTGCAGGGAGACACCGATCTGCAGATCACGAAGGAGCAGGCGGACACCATCGCCGCCACCTTGCGCACGGCGGGCAATCGTCAGGTGTCGCTGCACCACTTTCCGGCCACGAATCACCTCATGCTCGCCGACGCCACCGGAGCATTGAACGGGTATGCGTTGCTGCCGAACACGCGGGTACGCCGGGAAGTCCTGGGGACGCTGGCCGATTGGATGGTGCGGACGCTCAAATAGTACCGGAGCGCGCGTGCGGCTCATGGTCACCCATGGTCAGTCGCGCGCACTCCCCGGTGGGGCGGGAATCCGCAGCAGTGGCGTCACGATGGTCTCCGAGCTGATACGATCACCGCTGAAAAATCGACTCAGGACCGGCGCGATCCGGGGGGAAGCCAGCCACAGATCGTCATCGTGTCCCGCTCCGTCGAGCAACAGCGTGAACGAATGTGGAAATCCGCGACGCACCTCGTCGGCATTGGCGGGTGGTGTGCGTCCATCCATCGTGCCGCTCACGAAGAGCGTGGGGACATCCGATCGGACCGGCGCCCGGAACGCATCGCCGAGATCGGGCACACCGTACTCGGCGGCATTCAGGGCCATCCACGGAAAATTGAGCGCACGTCCGAGAACACTCTGTTGTTCGCCCTTCATCACCAACGTGCGACGGGCCGGTGTGGCGCCGCTCGCCAGATCCATCGCCAACGACATGGCAGCGGGCCGCAGCAGACCCTCCCGCAGACCGCCGATCAACTGCGCCACCAGCGACGCATCACCTTGCTGCACCATGGCCAGCATGACGGGAACGAGCGAGGCCGTCTGCGTACGTCCGAGCGCCACCGCCACGACGAGTTGCAGATCGAACGCGCCGATCATCATCGGTCCACCGACGCCGGGCGGGCCTGGCACCATGGCCGGGAGCGGACGCGCCTCCAGCGATCGCAACGCATCGCGCAGCGCCTGCTCGAGATCGGGGGTCAGTGTGCGGGCGATGGTATCACGCGCCGTCCACTCGGCAAGTCGACGCAGCAGGAGATCCGCATCACGCGGATCCTTGAGGGTGTGATCCGGCCCCTCCGTTCCCATCAGCACCACACGCTGGATGGCGCGGGGAAACCGACGAAGCGTGGCCAGCGCGAGATGTGTCCCGTAGCTCATGCCCCAGAGATTCACGCGCGGCACACCGAGCGCGCGCCGGATCATGTCGAGATCGCGTGCACTCTCCAGGGTGGTGTATGCACCCAGATCGACACCCTGGCTGCGCCACCAGGTCACGCAGCGCATGGTCTCGCGGCGTACGGCATCGAGATAGTGGGCCTCGGTCATCACCGAGTCGTTGCGCAGGGGTGCGACGCCCGGTCGTGGACATGCCGGTGGTGGATCGGAACGACCTGTTCCGCGTTGATCGAGCAGGATGACATCGACATGCTGACGCACCGCATCGAACACCGGCCAGCGACCGCCACGCGCCGCATCGATTCCCGATCCGCCCGGGCCGCCAGCCAGATAGATCACGGGCGCAGCGCCCGCAGTCGGATGCACGGCGCGTAACCGCACCATGCGCAACGTCTGCGTCGGTCCGTCCGGTTGATCGTGTCGACGCGGCACTTCGAGAACACCCAGTTCCGCGTCGATGGTGCCGTGCGCTCGCGTGACGAGTTGATAGGGCTCGAACCGGATTGGCGAGATTGACGGGCGCGTATCGGGTTGTGTCATGGCGACGGCGGGAACAGGCAATACGGGCAGTCCTGTCACGACCATGGCCAGTATGAAGCCAATGGCTGATATGGGAAACGTCGGGAGAATGTGCATGCCCCACACTGCCACCACGACCCACACGATGGCGCGATCGATCGGCCAACGGCACCAGCACTCCGCCGAACGGCACCGGATCGACATCAGGGGTGTGCTACCTTCCCCACATGGCCTTCAGGATTGCGTCACGCCTGCGTCTCGCGCTCATCCCGTTTCCACTCATCGCATTGCTGCTGGTGGGGTTCCACCTGAGCAACGGCCCGATGGGGGTGCGTCTCGAACCGGTGGGCATGCGGCTCGAGCAGGATCCACCGGGACAATGGCGGCCACTCGATGGACAGATGTCGGCGATGTGGACCGGCCCGTATCTGCTGCAGTATCGCGTCCGACTCACCAGCGCGGAGACGGCGCGTCCTCTGGGCATCCTCATCGGTGTGCGCGGCGCCAGTGAAGCTACGTGGGATGCCGAAGCGCTCCCGTCCAACGGGATCGTGGGAAACAGTGTGGCGACGGAAACACCCGGTCGCATCGATTGGATCGTACCGGTACCACCTGCCCGTGCCACCGTGGGCACGCACACGCTCGTCATCCGCGCATCGAGTCAGCACCTGAGTCGCGGTTTTTCCCGCGCCGATCTCCAGGTGGGTGTCCAGCCGCTCGATGATCTGTACGGTAGGCGCTATCGCGCCTGGCTGCTGCCCACGCTGGCCATGGGATGCCTGCTCGTGGCGGCTCTCTATGTCGGCGCGGTGATCGCCCGTACCGGCGCCAGACAGGGAGCCTGGGCGCTGCTCGGTCTCTGCCTCGTGGGATTGGTGCTTCCGATGCTCGAGGCGTGGCGGCCGCTCGTGGGCTATCCCTACGATCTGCATCGGACGCGGTTGCTGGCCATCCGCGTGCTGACGGCCCTGTCGGCGTTGCTGCTGCCGGCGTACTTCGCGCTGCGTTTCGACACACATCCCACCAAGGCACGACGGGCAGAGCGGGGACTGTATGGGCTGGCGATCCTCATCATCATGGTGTTCGCCTCCACGTTCGATCTGGCCAGTTGGCTGCTGCATGTGAGCGGGCTGTCCATGTCCTTGCTCATCACCTACCGCGCCGCACGTCATGACCCGGACAATGCCGCCAGCATGTTCACCGTGCTGCTCGGCACGACACTCGCCGCCGCACTGATCGCTCCGGCCGTCTACATCGATGGCCTCTACATGATCGCCTTTGCCGCGATCCTCGTCACGGTGCTGCTGGCCCATGCGGGATACCTGCGGGCTGGCGCCGAGCGCAGCGTGGCGCTCGAAGCGACGCGGGCGCGCCTCCGCACCGCATTGCTTCGCCACAGCATTCATCCGCACTGGCTCATGAACACGCTCACGTCATTGCAGGAACTCATCGAACGTTCACCAGCCAATGCCAGTCGCATGGTGGAGTTGCTGGGCGAGGAGTTCCGTCTCGTGCGCGCGGCCAGCGAAGAGACATGGATTGCCGTGGACGACGAGATCGCGCTCTGCCGGACACACCTCGCCATTGTCTCCATCGGGCGGCCCCGTCCGCTCGTGCTGCATCTCGAGGGGACATCGTTGTGGCAGGACCTCGCCCTGCCGCCCGGTGTGTTGCATACGCTCGTCGAGAATGGCCTCACGCACGGCGTGGGCGTGGTGTCGTCGCATGACACGATCGATCCTCAGCCCGACTTTCTGCTGCAGGCGGAGCACATGGGCGACACGCACCTCGTCCTGCGGATGTCGGTTCGGATGTCCGTGGCCTTGCGCACCTCGGGCGCGGCACGAACCGCCACGCCCGGAACCCCCGGCACCGGCACCCGCTTCATCGAGGCAAGTCTGCGTACCGCATTCGATACCGACTGGCGCTTCGAACAACGCCCGCAAGACACCCGATGGGTAAGCGTCCTGGTGCTGCCACGAGCCGTCATGCACCGCGGATGGCAGGAGCGCGCCACGTGCTGAGAATCCTCGTCGTCGAAGATGAGCCGCTGGTGCAGCAGCGCATCGTGCGCCTGTGCCGCGAACTCCTGGGGTCGTCCACATCGATCGACAGCGCGGCGTCCCTGGATGACGCCGAGGACGTGTTGCGGCGACTTCCCATCGATGTGCTGCTGCTCGATCTCAACCTGCAGGGAGAGGACGGTTTTTCCCTGCTGCATCGCGCGATCGCCAGCACGTTTCACACCATCGTCATCTCGGCACATGCCGACCGTGCGCTGGAGGCGTTTGCCCTGGGCGTGCTCGACTTCCTGGCCAAACCCTTTCCCCGTGCGCGACTGGCCCAGGCGCTCGAGCGGGCACAAACGGCGTCCCGCACGTCGGGGCGTGCCGCGCGTCAGCTCGGGGTGTGGCGGGTTCACGGTGTGACCCTGATCCCGGTGGAGGACATCGCCTGGATCCAGGCCGATGGAGACTACTGCGCGCTGCGCCTGGTGAACGGACGACGGGAACTGCACGACAAGACCCTCGATCGGCTGCAGCAGGTGTTGCCGGCGGCGTTTGTGCGCATCCATCGCTCGTATCTCGTGAACATGCACCTCGCGGATTCGCTGCTCGTGGAGAGTGGTGGCCGGTATCGTCTCCGCATGCAGGGCGGCATGGAACTCCCGGTGGGGCGTTCCCGCGTGCAATCCGTCCGCGAGCGATTGCTGTAAGACGCCATATTGGCGGCGGCGAGGGGCATCAGCCCGGGACATCACGTAGATTTTCCATTCCGGCTTGCGACGACGCCGGCCCTGCCCTCTCTACCAGTCCCTCGAATGCGTTACGCTCATTCTGCCTTCGCCACCGCCGGCCTGGCCTCGGTCGGCTTCGCGCTCGGCGCCTGCGCGCCCAAGTCCCCACCCGCCGCCACGCCGGCGCCGGCACCCGCGGCGGCCCGACCGGCCGCCGGTCCGGCCCCGACGGCAGGACCGACGGGCGGACAGCCCGGCGGTGGTGCCCCTGGTGCCTCCGGCCAGGATCCGCAACCTCGCCCGTACGGCGCCGTCATCACCTCCCGCGCGGTCACGAAGAACGGCGTCTTCAAGGTGCATCAGGTGGGCGCACGTCTCTACTTCGAGATCCCGCGCACCGAACTCGGAAAGGACTACGTCGTCGTCACCACGCTGGCCGGCACGCCCGACGAAATCGGCATCCGCGGCACGCAGGGTGGCAACAATCTCGTGCGCTTCGAACGACGCGACAATCGCGTACTCGTGCGCGAGGCGTCCTATCGGGACATCATCGCCGATACCGCCGCGTCGCAGCGTCTCGCGGCGGAGCTCATCGGCGTCACCAAGATCCTCACGGCGCTGAACATCGAAGCCTATGGCCCCGACAGCTCGGCGGTCGTGGAAGTGACGCGCATGTTCACGGGCGGGGTGCCGGAATACTCGGCGCTGGGTCGCCGCGCGCAGGTCGATGCCGCGCGTTCGTACATCGAACGGTTCGCCGCCTACTCGCGCAACGTGAACGTCACTGCCGTGCAGACATTCACACCGCAGGGCGCGGCGTCCGGCGGTGGCGGTCCCGGTGGCCCGGGCGGCGCGAACGCCACGGCGCCCACCACCGAGAAGTACACCTTCTCGATCGCGAAGCTGCCGGAAGATCCCATGATGCCGCGGCTGCAGGACGACCGCGTGGGATACTTCGGCGTGATGCAGCGCGATTTCTCGGGCGCGACGCAGCGCGTGGAAGCGCGTCGTTACATCTCGCGCTGGCGTCTCGAATGCAGCGATCGGAAGGTCGGCAATCTCTGCGTGCCGAAGAAGCCCATCACGTACTACCTCGATCCGGCCACCCCGGCCTGGCTCAAGCCGTGGATCCGCAAGGGCATCGAAGCCTGGCAGCCGGCATTCGAGGCGGCCGGCTTCTATCAGGGTATCATCGCGGCCGAAGCGCCCACCAACGATCCCGATTTTTCGGGTGAAGACGCCACGGTGAGCATGGTGCGCTGGCTGCCGTCGGCCACCGAGAATGCCGTGGGTCCGTCGCTCAAGGACCCGCGCACCGGCGAGATTCTCGACGCCGACGTGCAGACGTATCTCAATGTCATGAATCTCACGCGGGCCTGGTACTTCACGCAGGTCGGGCCGCTCGATCCGCGTGCGCAGAAGCTGCCCTTCCCCGACACGCTCGCCGGCCGCCTGCTCGAATACGTGACGGCGCACGAAGTCGGTCACACCCTCGGCTTCCCGCACAACTTCAAGGCCAGCTCGATGTATCCGCTGGACTCGGTGCGCTCGAAGACGTGGGTGGCGAAGATGGGCCACACGCCCACGCTCATGGACTATGCCCGTTTCAACTATGTCGCCCAGCCCGAGGACGGCATCGCACTCGACGATCTCATTCCGAAGGTCGGACCGTACGACGTCTACGCGGTGAAGTGGGGATACAGCCCGATTCCCGGCGCGCGCACGCCCGAAGACGAACGTCGTCAGCTCGATCAGTGGGCACGCATGCAGGACACGATCCCCTGGTATCGCTTCAGCAACGACGCCGGTGCCCAGGGGGCGGACCCCGCGGAGCAGTCCGAGGCCGTGGGTGATGCCGACGCGGTGCGCGCCACCGCCCTGGGCATCAGGAATCTCAAGCGGGTGATGGGCTTCCTCGAAAGCGCCACCGCGTGGAAGGAAGGCGACACGTACGAAAATCTCGAGGAGCTGTATGGCCGCACGGTGAACCAGTGGGCCACGGAACTCGCGCACGTGTCCCGCATCGTCGGTGCCGAATACCGTCAGCAGAAGCGCGTGGGGCAGACGGGACCGGTGTGGCGCAACGTGGAACCGCAGCGCCAGAAGGACGCGGTGCAGTTCCTGCTCGACAACGCCTACGTCACCCCCACGTGGCTGCTTGACGACAACATCCTGCGTAAGTTCGAGGCGAACGGTTCGCTGAACCGCGTGGGGGCCGCGCAGGCGCGTTCGCTCACCGCGCTGCTGGCCAACGATCGCCTGGCGCGCATGGTGGAACTCGAAGCGCGTGCGAAGTCGCGCAACGAAGTGTATCCGGTGGCCGACATGCTGGCCGATCTGCGTCGGGGTCTCTGGAAGGAAACCGCCACCGGTGCACCGATCGATGCGTTCCGTCGACGGCTACAGCGGGTGTATCTCGAGCAGATGGCCGCCAAGATCAATCCGCCCACACCGGCTGCCGGTGGACAGGGTGGCGCGCCCGCCGGCTTCGGACCGGCGCCGGTGAGTCCGGCCGATATCCGCGCCATTCTCAAGAGTGAGATGCGGGCGCTCGACACGCAGCTCGCGTCGGCCATCGGCCGCACGGGCGATCGCATGAGCCGGGCACATCTCGAAGACGCACGCGATCAGATCAAGACCATGCTGGACAAGAAGGACTGATGCGTCGCGACCTCATTCCGCATGTCATGCCCCTCGCGGCGGCCGCGCTGATGGCCGCCGCGTGCAAACCGGCCAGCAAGCCGGCACCGGCCGCGACCCCCGCCAACAATCGTCCACCGGCGGCAATGCCCGCGGGCCAGAATGCCCCCGGGCAACCGGGTGGCGGACAGCCCACGGGGGGACAACCGCCGGCCGGTGTGCCCAATCTCGGAGCGCTGGCCGGCGCGTTGGCTGGTGCGCAGGGAGAGCCCACCCCGCGCCCCTACGCGTCCGTCATCACGGCGCGTGCCCGCTCGAAGCAGGGCGTCTTCGATGTGCATCAGATCGGTGCGCGCCTCTACTTCGAGATCCCGGCGTCGCAGCTCGGCAAGGACTTCATGGTGACCACCGTGCTGGCCGGCACCAATGCCGCGATCACCGGCAGCACCAACGGTCCCACACGGCTCGTGCGCTTCGAACGCCGGGACAACCGCATCCTGCTGCGCGACGTCAACTACAACAACGTGGCGTCGGATACCACGCTGCAGACCGAACGCGCGATGTCGCTGATCCAGTTCTATCCGATCATCGCCGCGTTCAATGTCGATGCGTACGGCAAGGACAGCGCGGCGGTGATCGACGTGACGCGACTGTTCGTGGGTGGGGTGCAGGAGTTCACCGCCAATGGCCGCCGGGCCGTGGTCGATGCATCACGGTCGTTCGTGGACAAGTTCTCGGCGTTCTCCCGCAACGTGAACGTCACCGCCATCCAGACGTTCACCCCGCAGGCGACACCCGGCGCGGCCTCGCTCCCGATCTTCGGCGGCGGCGCGCCCACCAGCACGACGGAAGCATACACGTTCTCCATCGTGCGGCTGCCGGATGATCCGATGATGCCGAGGCTGGCCGACGAACGGGTCGGATTCTTCTCGCGCACGCGTACCGACTTCGGCTCACGTGAACAGCGCGTGCTGCCGCGTCGCTACATCAGCCGCTGGCGCCTCGAGTGCTCCGACCGGAAACAGGGCAACCTCTGCGTCCCGAAAAAGCCGATCACGTACTATGTCGATCCCGCCACGCCCACCTGGCTCGTGCCGTGGGTGAAGGCGGGCATCGAGGAATGGCAGCCGGCGTTCGAAACCGCCGGGTTTGCCAAAGGCATCGTGGCCGGCGAAGCGCCCAACGATCCCGATTTTTCGGGCGAGGACGCGAGCGTCGCGATGATCCGCTGGCTGCCGTCGCCGGTGGCCAATGCGCAGGGACCCAGCCTGGTCGATCCCCGCACCGGCGAGATCATCGATGCCGACGTGCAGATGTATCACAACATCCTCGACCTGCAGCGCGACTGGTATTTCTCGCAGGTGGGGCATCTCGACAAACGTGCGCAGACGTTCCCGTTCCCCGATTCGCTGATGGGCCGTCTCATCCAGTTCGTCGTGGCACACGAAGTCGGGCACACGCTGGGCTTCCCGCACAATTTCAAGAGCAGCTCGATGTACCCGCTGGATTCGATCCGCTCGAAGACGTGGGTGGCGAAGATGGGACACTCGCCATCCATCATGGACTACGCGCGGTTCAACTACGTCGCGCAACCGGAAGACAACATTCCGCTGTCCGATCTGGTGCCGAAGGTGGGCGTGTACGACAAGTACGCCGTGATGTGGGGATACTCGCCGATTCCGGGCGCCACCTCGCCGGAGTCCGAACTGCGACAGCTCGATGCCTGGGCGCGCATGCAGGACACCATCCCCTGGTATCGTTTCGCGAATGACGCCGGTGCCGGCGGCGCCGATCCCGGTGAACAGTCGGAAGCGGTGGGTGATGCCGACGCGGTGGGCGCCACCACACTCGGCTTCAAGAACCTCGCCCGCGTCATGAAGCTGGTGGATGGTGCCACCAGCGGCGACAAGACCGCCGATTTCTCCCTGCTGCGTGCCACCTACAACGGCGTCATCAGCCAGTGGGCGCTCGAAGCCAACCACGTGACGAAGATCGTGGGCGGTCTCGACCGACAGGAGAAGCGGCAGAGTCAGAGCGGTCCGGTGTGGACGCCGGTGTCACGCACCCGGCAGAAAGCCGCCGTGAAATTCCTCGTCGATCAGGTCTTCACCACGCCGACCTATCTCATCGACGTGCCGACGCTGCGCCGGCTGGAATCGGAAGGCAACATCAACCGCGTCGTGAACGCCCAGTCGCGCACGCTGAACAGCCTGCTCGCCAACGCCAAGCTGCAGCGTCTGGTGGAAATCGAAGCCACGTCCACCAACCAGGCCAACGTGTACCCGCTGGGCGAGATGCTCTCCGACGTGCGCCGCGGCCTCTGGAGCGAACTGGCGAGTGGCAAGCCGGTCACGGCCTACCGTCGGCGGCTGCAGAACAACTACCTCGAGATGATGGCGGCCAAGATCAAGCCCCCCGCGCCTTCGCCGGTCGAGGCCCAGATCGCACAGCTGCTGGGCATGCCGCTGGTGCAGCCGCGGGACTTCCGGGCGATGGTGAAGGACGAGATGCGGACGCTCGATCGGGAGCTCACCGCCGCGATCGGGCGTACCGGAGACCGGGCCTCGCGGGCTCACATGCAGGACGCCCGCGATCAGATCAAGACCATGCTGGATACCGACAAGTAGAAAATCAGTGGGGCCGGATGTCACGGACGACGGCAAGTCGACGCTTGCCCGCCCGTACGATCGGGTTGTGACATGACGAACGGGGTGGCCTCTGCTGGCCACCCCGTTTCATTTCCGTCACACCCCGGAGCGTATTCGGGGGGTGCCACGTAGAATCTCAGTGCCGGGCGAGTCGGATACGCCCGCGGTACCGGCGTCTCCCGCTCCTCTGCCATGTGGATTGTACAACTCGCCCTGCGGCGCCCATACACGTTCATCGTCGGTGCGCTGCTGGTGGTCCTTTTTGGTGTGCTCTCGGCCATCCGGATGCCGACGGACATCCTGCCGGAGCTCGACATCCCGGTGGTGTCGGTCATCTGGTCCTACAGTGGTCTTCCGCCCGAGGAGATGGAACGCCGGTTCGGGACCCCCTATGAACGGGCGGTCACGACCACGGTCAACGATGTCGAGCACATCGAGTCGCAGTCGCTCTCCGGACTGACCATCATCAAGGTCTTCTTCCAGCCGGGTGCCCGCATCGAGTCGGCCGTGGCGCAGCTTGCCGCCACCGCCCAATCGATTCTCCGCATCATGCCACCCGGCTCGACGGCACCGTTCATCGTGCGCTACAACGCCGCCAATGTCCCGGTGCTGCAGCTCGCCCTGGGCGGCGACTCCCTGTCGGAGCAACAACTGTACGATCTGGGCACCAACGGCATCCGCACCCGCCTGGCCACGGTGCGGGGCGCCAGTGTCCCCCTGCCGTACGGCGGCCGGGCCCGGCTGATCAATGTGGATCTGGATCCCGCGCAACTCTATGCACGGGGCCTCTCACCCACCGACGTCAGCGATGCGGTGTCCGCCCAGAACCTGGTGCTGCCGGGAGGCACGGCCAAGATCGGCGAGCGGGAATACATCGTGCGGCTCAATGGAAGTCCCGATCTCGTCGAAGCGCTCAACGATCTGCCCGTCCGCATGGTGAATGGCGCGATGGTGCGCGTGCGGGATGTCGCGCACGTGCGCGACGGGAACTCGATCCAGACGAACATCGTGCACCGCGATGGGGTGCGTGGTGCGCTCGTGACGGTGCTCAAGTCCGGCGGCGCCTCCACGATCGACGTGGTGAACCGGGTCCGCAACGCCCTGCCCGGCGTGATGGCCACCCTGCCCACCGCGCTGAAAGTGGACGTCCTCGCGGACCAGTCGTTGTTCGTGAAGGCCGCCCTCAAAGGCGTGGTCGTGGAAGCCCTCATCGCCGCCTGCCTGACGGCCGCGATGATCCTGCTCTTCCTGGGGAGCTGGCGGTCCACGCTCATCGTGGCGCTGTCCATCCCTCTGTCCATTCTGTGTTCGGTCACCGTGCTGTCCATGCTGGGGCAGACGCTCAACGTGATGACCCTGGGCGGTCTGGCGCTGGCGGTCGGCGTGCTGGTGGACGACGCGACCGTGGGGATCGAGAACATTCACCGGGTACAGGAACACGAGCCCGACATCGAGAAGGCCATTCTCGACGGCGCGGGCCAGATCGCGGTGCCGACGCTGGTGTCGACGCTGGCCATCTGCATCGTGTTCGTGCCGATCTTCTTTCTGAGCGGTGCGGCCGGTTCGCTGTTCCGGCCCCTGGCCATGGCCGTCGTGTTCGCCATGCTGGCCTCATACGCGATCTCCCGCACGCTGGTGCCCACGCTCGTGCGCTACGCCATGCAGCGCGAGCGGGCGCTCGAAGCGCGTCGGGCCGGCATGCCGAAGCGCCCTGGCCCCTTCGCGCGGCTGCATCACGATTTCGAGGAACGTTTCGAGCGGTGGCGCATCCAGTACCGCCATGCCATCACGGCGATGCTCGAACAACCGGGCCGTCTGCTGATGACCGCCGGTCTGGTGGTCGTGTCGGCAGCGGCCCTGACCCCGTGGCTCGGCCGCGACTTCTTCCCCACGGTGGACGCCGGCCAGATCCGCGTGCATCTGCGGGCGCCCGTGGGCACGCGTCTCGAAGAAACCGCCCGGATCGTGGCGGCCGTCGAGAATCGCATCCGCGACCTGATCCCACCGGGTGATCTGGCCACCATCATCGACAACGTCGGCATCGCCACGTCCGGTGCCACCAACCTGGCGTACAGCGACAATCCCACCATCGGCGTGACCGATGCGGATCTGCTCATCGCCCTCACCGGGCACCGGACGGGCAAGACGGCCGACTACGCCCGCGCCATCCGGCGCATGGTGCGCGACGAGTTTCCCGATGTGCTCGTGTTCTTCCAGTCGGCGGACATCGTGAGCCAGATCCTGAATGCCGGCCTGCCGGCCCCGGTCAATGTGCAGGTGGTGGGAGCGAACCGCGCCGAGAACATCACGATCGCCCGCGCGATCGAGCGGCGGCTCAAGGAGGTTCCCGGAGCCGTGGACGTGTACCTGCAGCAGCGGCTCGAGGCACCACAACTGAACATCACCGTGGACCGCGCGCGTGCGGCGTCGCTGTCGCTCACGCAGCGCGAGGTGGCCAACGATCTGCTCATCTCCCTGGCATCCAGCGGACAGACTCAGCCCAATGTCTGGCTCAATCCGCAGAACGGGGTGCAGTACAGCGTCAACGTGCAGACCCCGCAGTATCGCGTGGCCTCGCTCGAAGACATCGGTCGGACACCCATTCTGGGGGCGGCGGGCGTCAGCGCCGGCGCCACGCCGCAACTCTTCCAGAACCTCATCTCGGTCGAGCGCGGCAGCAGCGTGGGCATCATCAGCCACTACGATGTCGCCCCGGTCTACGACATCTACGCCAGTGTGCTCGATCGCGACCTGGGGGCGGTCGCCAGCGATATCGACGTGGTGCTCGACTCGTTGAAGGAATCGCTGCCCCGTGGCACCACCCTGGTGATGCGGGGGCAGGTGGCCAGCATGCGCGCCTCGTACGCCGGCCTCGCGACCGGATTGGTGTTCGCCATCGTGCTGGTGTACCTCATCATGGTCGTGAACTTCCAGTCGTGGCTCGACCCCCTCATCATCGCCTGCGCATTGCCGCCGGCGCTGGCGGGCGTGGTGTGGGCGCTTCATGCCTGCGGCAACAGCCTCAGCGTGCCGGCCTTCATGGGCGCCATCATGAGCATGGGCGTGGCCACGGCCAACGGCATCCTCGTCGTGTCCTTCGCCAATGAACGCATGGCCGCGGGACTGACGGCGCCCGAAGCCGCCATCGAGGCCGCCGCCACCCGTCTGCGTCCGGTGATCATGACCGCCCTCGCCATGATCGTCGGCATGGTGCCCATGGCGCTGGGCCTCGGGGAAGGTGGTGAACAGAACGCGCCGCTGGGCCGCGCCGTCATCGGTGGCCTGGTGTTCGCGACCTTCGCGACGCTGACACTGCTCCCCTTCGTGTACAGCAGGCTGCGCGCCCATCGGCGCGGCCCGGTCCTTTCGCTGGAACTGACTTCGTGATGCGATCCTTCATGCGATCCTCTGCCGTGTTCCTGTCCGTGCCCTCGCCGTCTTCGCCCTCCGCGCGTCGTCTGCGCCAGGGCCGGATGATGCCGATCGTGTTCCTGCTCATCTTCGCCGCCCTCCTCGCGGCGGGATTGCTGCCGAGGCTCGCGCAGTCGCGGGCCCGGGCGGAAGAGAGCACACGCTCGACCGCGGCGCCCACCGTGTTCACCGAAGTGGTGAAACGGGATACGGCATCGACACCGTTCGAGCTCCCCGCCACCATCACCGGACTGCACGAAACGAGCATCTTCGCCCGCACGAATGGGTTCGTGCGTGAACTTCGGGTGGACATCGGTTCACCGGTGCGCGCCGGTGACACCCTCGTCGTGCTCGACATGCCGGAGCTTCGTGAGCAGGAACGTCAGGCGTCGGCCGTCATCGAGCAGACCGAAGCGAGTGCCAGGCTGGCGCGCACGTCACTCGAACGGTGGAAGCAACTGGCGACGCAGGGTGTGGTCACGCCGCAGGAACTCGATGAACGCACCGCCACCGCCAATGTCACCGAGGCCAACGCACGCGCGGCCCACGCCAATCTCGCGAACCTGCGTGAACTGCAGCGGTTCGGCGTGTTGCGCGCGCCGTTCCACGGCGTCGTGACGGCCCGGTCCATCGACATCGGTTCCCTCGTGGTGGCGGGCGCCGCGGCGGGAGCACGTCCCCTGCTCACGGTCGTGCAGACCGACACCCTGCGGGTGATGCTGCAGATTCCCCAGAGCGGGGCCGCGCGGGTCCGCGCCGGCACGCGCGCGACCGTCGTCGTACAGGACATCGGCAACGCGGAGATCGCCGGCACCGTGGTGCGCACCGCCGGTGCCATCGATCCGGTCACCCGCACCTTGCTCACCGAAGTCCGTGTACCCAACCCGATGCGTCGCCTGTTGCCCGGCATGTTCGCGACGGTGCGCCTCTCGGTGCCATCCACGCCGTCACTCCGCATTCCCGCGATCGCGCTGATCATGCGAGCCGATGGTCCGCAGGTCGCCCGGGTCCGGAACGACACCGTGGCCCTCGTGCAGATCGCCCTGGGACGCGACTACGGTACGACGCTGGAAGTCCTTGGCGGACTGGACGCCGGTGACCAGATCGTGGTCAATCCGGCCGAATCGATCGCGTCAGGCCAGAAAGTCAACGCGATGGAGAGAGGGCGCAGGTAACGTTCCGCCCTCAGGACGTCACCGCGATCGCTTCACCGACATGCGCCACCGACTCCACATGATGCTGGAGCAGATGGACGCTGCCGTACAGGGGAATCTCCCGGCACCCATCGGCCGCTGACTGATAGGCCGCGGTGATGACTTCCACGCAGCGGTAGGCCTCGTGGGCGTCGCGGCTCACCCAGTCCTCCGTGGCGATGGCCCGACGGAAACGTTCGAGCAACGCGTCGAACCAGGTGGTGTGACTGGCATCTCCCCAGTGTGAGGCGATCGAGCACCGCTCGACATCCCAGTCCACCGCTCCCTGCGCCACATCGGGACCATCGGTGGCGCGCATCACGGCCACCTGCAGATCGTCGTCGTCCACCAGAATGGCGCCGCGACTGCCCTGAATGGCGTACGTCACCTTGCGCACACCTGCCGTCCACGAGAGCTGGGCGCTGGCGAGACCGTTGGGGAAGGTCAGCGTCACCGTCGCGTTGTCCTCGGTGTCGTATCGCATCGCGGCCATGTTGGTCATCTTGGCCGTGACGGCGACGGGATAGGTGCCCATCCAGTCGAAGGTGAGATAGAAGCTGTGACTGCCGTGATCCATGGCGATCCCGCCGCCGCTGAACTCACGATGACGCCGCCAGTGCGTGTTCCACTCGGTCACGCCCTTGGCGTGAGTGTTGCGCATCGTGTTCAGCACCACGGCCTGCACATCGCCGATACGGCCGCTGTCGATGATGTCGCGGATGGCCCGCACGACCGGCGCGTGTTTGTAGTTGTGACAGGGGAACAACACCCGCTGCGCCGCTTCCGCGTGCTCGAGCAGCGCGGCCGCCTCACCCAGCGTGGGCGTCAACGGCTTCTCACAAAGCACATGCAATCCCATGTCGAGCGCCGCATGGGCGATGGCGGCATGATCGCAGGGTGGTGTGCAGATGTCGACGAAGTCGAGCCCATCGGCCTCCATCGCGAGCAGGGTATGATGATCGGCGTAGATGCGGGCCTCGGGATACGTGCGGGCAGCCAGTTCACGCCGCGCCTCGCAGATATCCGCGATGGCCACGATCTCCACATCACCACGCCGGTGCCGACGCTCCGCGTACGCCGGCAGATGGCCCAGCGCCCCGATGAATCCATAACCAATGACGGCACCGCGCAGCGGCGGACATCCCCGAGTCGTTGCGCTCATTGCCAGGTTCCTTCGTGCAGGAGTTCCGCGAACAGTTCGTCGAGCAGGCCGAGTCCTTCGAGTGCCGCCTCACGGGTGATGGTGAGCGCCGGCTGCAGACGGATGCGCGACGTGTACAGCATCGCGAGCAGTCCGCGCTGCACCCCCTTCGAGAAGAGCGCGCGCATCACATCGCTGCTCACGGGCTCGCGCGTGGTACGATCGCGCACGAGATCGATGCCGATCATGAGCCCTTCGCCGCGCACATCGCCGATGAACGGATAACGTTCCTGCATGTGACGCAGCTCATCCAGCATGAGCGCGCCGATGGTGGCGGCGTTCTCCCAGAGACGCTCCTCACGGATGATGCGCACCGCGGCCAGCGCCGCCGCCGACGCCAGCGGATTGCCGCCGTAGCTGGAAGAGGCGCCCGACGGTTTGGCCCAGGGTTCCGCACTCGTGATCGTCGTCGTGGAAAGCACACCGCTCACCGGATACCCGCCACCGAACGCCTTGCCAAGCGTGACGATGTCGGGGCGCACACCGGTATGATCGACGCCCCACGGTTTCCCCGTGCGGCCGAAGCCGGTGATCATCTCGTCGGCGATCAACAATGCACCCGCTTCCTTCGCGGCTTCGGCAACGATGGGCAGGAACCCGCGCGGCGGAATGACATTGCCTGCGGTGCCCTGCATGGGCTCGACGATGACGGCGGCAACCGGTCCCTGCGGCTGGGCCTTGATGGCCTTCCGCGCGAACTCACCGCAGGCCATGCCACACGAGCCCGGCTTCAGCGAGAAGGGACAGCGATAACAATCGGCGTAGGGAATCTGCGTCGTACCGACCGGGAAAGGGCCGAGATGATGACGCGCGTCGCTGCCCATGAGCGCCATGGCCCCCGCGGTCTTCCCGTGAAAGCCGCCCCAGAAACCCACGATCTCGGTGCGGCGGCTGTACGACCGCGCGAGACGGATGGCGGATTCGACGGCTTCCGCTCCCCCCGAATACAGTTGCAGACGATCGAGACCGGCCGGCGCCATCGCGGCCACTTCGTTCACCAGCTCGGCGCGCGGCGCGGAGGTGAAGCTGCCCACGGACAGTTGCGCGACCTGCTGCTGCACGGCCTGCACGAATGCGGGATGGGAGTGCCCCAGCGCGTTGACGCCGATGCCGCCGATGAAATCGACGAACGTGTTGCCGTCGACATCCGTGATGTGACTGCCACGTCCATGATCCATCGCCACGCCGGTCCAGAGCGCGAAGCTCTGCAGCCCCGGCGCCAGATGCTGACTCTCGGCCGCGACGATGGCGCGCGAACGCGGACCGGGAATCTCGGTGACTCGCTGAACGCGCGTCATGAGCGCGCCTCGGAGCGCATCGGGGAACGCACGACCGGGTGCACGGCTGGATACGTATCCGCCTGCCCATCCGGTGAAACGGGTGCCAGTGAAGTCGATGAAAACACGAAGAAGCGGTGCAGAGGGTAGTTCCAGAAGAGCCCGACGACGACATTGGCGAGGACGACGGCCACCGGCATCGTCGCGCCGAACTGTTCGACACAGAGCGAGACGACACCGCCGAACCAGAGCGCGGAGGCTCCGCTCACGAGGGCATATCGTGTCGCTTCACGTCGTGCCTGTTGCCGGGCGGTGGCGAACACCCAGCGTTTTTTGAGGAGAAAGTCCACCATGCCGCCGGTGATCGCGCCGAAGATGGCTGCCGCGGCGTAGTGGAGTGGCGCCTGCAGCAGCAGCCAGATGCACAGCCATTCCGCGCCGGTTCCCAGCGCAGTGGTGAACTGACTGCCAAGAAATCGCCACGCTTCGAGACGGACGGTACCGCGCGTCACGGCGTGGGCTTCGCGATCGATCGCGCGCGCAATTCGGCCCGGATGTAGCGGGTGCGAACCATCGCGGTCGCATTGGCAAACACGGCGATCGCTCCGAGCGCCGCCAGCACGAGCCAGTGGCGGGGCGGTGTGCCCGGTGCGGTGGAAGGCCACCAGCGTTCGATCACGGTGGAGAAGATCGTGGCCGCGATGATCCAGGTCGCGCGTTCATGTCGCTGCATCAGCCCCATGCCCGCATCCACCTGCAGGATCTCGCCTTTCGCGCGCGTATAGCTCACCATGATGCCACCTGCGCAGGCACCGAGCGCCAGCACGAAACCCACCGGATACGCGCGGTAGTACCACGCGTAGGCGAAGAACACGACCATCTCGGCCCATCGATCGATCACCGCATCGAGGACTTCACCGGCATCGGAGGAGAGTCCGCGCGCCCGCGCCACCGATCCGTCGAGCGAATCGCAGATGGCGCCGAACAGCAGGATCCAGCCCGCGAACCCGAATCCTCCCTGACTCAATGCCAGCGCCGCGACGACATGCAGCCACCAGGACGCCCAGGACAGATGATCCGGATGGGCCCCGATGCGCACCAGCACGCGCACTGCAGGACGGAAGAGCCAGAGCCCATATTCCACGAAGAACGCACCGAGCACCGCACTGCCGCCGGCTTTTCGTCCACGTTCGGTGGTTTGGAGCCCGGTGACGGCCGTCTTCACCGCGTAGAGGGCCAGAGCACCGAGGAACAGCGTGAGGACGGCGACGAGGGGCACCCAGGTCAACGTGGCGGAGTTCATCCACGAGAGCAGATCGGCGGAGACGGGCGTATCCTCGAAAAACGGGAGTCCACTTCGAGCCTGTGCGGCTCATGAACATCCCTGCAGGCTATCCAATCCGGCCGATGCTGCTAAGGTCGCTTATAGGATCTTAGCGTACCCTTAGCACATTCTTAACACCCGGTCGTCCCTGTTCTTTCCCGAGTCTTCCCTGCGCCCTCTCCCATTCATGCCCACCGCCGAGTCCCCGGTTTCCGTCATTCGTCCTCCGGCGGCGGAGTCGATCATCCACGAACTCACATTCCCTGAACTGCGACGCCGGCACGAGGCGGTGCTTTTTGACGCCTATGGTGTGCTGGTCAACGCCTCGGGCGCGCTCCCCGGGGCCGGTGCCACCATCGCCGACATGCGTCGGGACGGCCAACCCTTTCTGGTCGTGACCAACGACGCGTCCCGATCGCCCCGTCGGGCCGCGGAGCGCCTCTCGCGGCTCGGTATCCCCGTCGAACCGGAGCACGTGCTCTCGTCGGGGATGATGGTCGGACCCGCACTCCAGGCCCATGGTCTCGCCGAAGGACGTATTGTCGTGCTCGGCACCGACGATTCGGCACAGTATGTGCGCGATATCGGCGCCACCGTGGTCGATCCCGTGCCCGACGACCCCGCCGATGCGGTGGTCATCGCCGATGAGGGCAGCATCGACCTCATCGATTCGCTCGACGACATCCTGTCGATGATCCTCGAAGCGCATCACCGGGGACGCATGCCACGCCTGATTCTCGCCAACCCCGATCTGATCTATCCCTCGGGCGTGCGGCGGTTCGGGTTCACCGCGGGATCGTTCGCCCATCTGGTGGAGAAGGCCCTGCACCTCCTGCTGCACGAGGAGGCGCCCACGTTCGAAGTGCTCGGCAAGCCCTCGCCGGTGCACTTCAACGCCGCCATCGAGCTGATCGGCACACGCGATGTGGTCATGCTGGGCGATACGCTGCACACCGATATCGCCGGTGCGCAGGGCGTGGGGATCGCGTCGGCCATCGTGCTCACCGGTGTCACGACGCGGGCCACGGCGCTGGCGGCGCGCGAGGTGGTCCCCACCTATCTGCTCGAAGGTCTGGCACAGGCGTAGGTTTAGGCACGCATGGCCACATCATCCGAGATTCCGCCCGCCGAACTGGCTGCGCTGCGCCTCGCCCTGCGCGGTCAGTATGCCATTCAACGCGAACTGGGGCGCGGCGGCATGGGTATCGTGCTGCTTGCCCGCGACGAACGACTCGATCGGGCGGTGGCGCTGAAGGTGCTGCCGCCCCATCTGGCCGAACACGGCGAAACACGCGAACGCTTCCTGCGTGAAGCCCGCATGGCCGCGCAGCTCTCCCATCCCAACATCGTGCCCGTCTACCGGGCCGACGAACTGGGCGGGTATGCCTTCTTCGCCATGGGATTCGTGGAAGGCGAGTCGCTTGGCGAACGCATTCGCGACCGCGGAGCCCTGCCCCCGGCCGATGTGGTGCGCGTGCTGCGCGAAGTGGCCTGGGCGCTCGCCTACGCGCATGCCCGGGGCATCGTCCACCGCGACGTGAAGCCCGACAACATTCTGCTCGAACGCGCGAGCGGGCGGGCGATCGTCACCGATTTCGGGATCGCCCGGGCCGATTTCAATCCGGCGCTCACACAGGACGGTTACGTACTCGGGACGGTGCACTACATGAGCCCCGAGCAGGCCGGCGGAGATGCCCTCGATGGACGCAGCGATCTCTATGCCCTCGGCTGCATCGGCTTCTTCGCCCTGAGTGGACGCCTGCCCTTCGAAGGCGCGTCACCGCAGGCCATTCTCGTGGCGCATGCGACCAGAGAGCCACCCACCCTGCGCTCGGTCGCGCCCGACGTGCCGGCCGCGCTAGCGAGCGTGATCGACCGCTGTCTGCGCAAACATCCCGGCGATCGGTTCGCGACGGGCGAGGAGCTCGCCGACGCACTCGGCAAAGCCCTGGAACACCTCGAGCACGATGGACGCGACGCCGGTGGACAGACAGCGCTGTCGAGCGACGATGCGATGGCCGTGTGGCGTCGCGCCGCCGAACTGCAGGCGGAGGCGGCCGCTCGCCTGGAATCGCGTATGCGCGTCAACGACACGCGGGCGCTGACGGCGCCCCACGATGGATCGCGCGACGGATCAGTGGACGGACAGAGGCCACCGGCCGACAACGGTGCGGTCACACCCACCGATGCCTACCGCCTGCGCGATGTGGAAGCCGCCGCGGTGGAAGCTGGCATATCACAGCGTTTCGTGGCCCTCGCGCTGGACGAACTGCGCGCCAGGCCAACGGGGCAGGCACTGGCGCCCACGGTGTCGCCGCGACGCGATCGGCTGGCCACCCGCCTGCTTGGCACGGCACAACGCACCCTCTCCGTCTCACGGATCTTTCACGCGCCGCCACGCACCGCGCTCCAGGCCCTTGGCCGCACCCTGCAGGGGCCACCCTGGTCGCTCACCCTGCGCGATACGCTGGGTGGACATCCACTCGATGGCGGTGTGCTCGTGTTCGACCTGCCGGCATTGAGCAGCGATATCAACTACAAGTGGACCTGGACCCGGTACGGGGTCTACGTCCCGCAGGTCCGCGTCTCGCTGAGTGCCCTGCCGGGCGACTCCCGTCGATGCGAAGTCACCATGACCATCGACCTGCGCCATGGCGTGATGGCCAACGTGCTGAGCTGGCTCGCGATGGCCAGCGGCAGTTCGGTGGCGGGAGGCGCCCTGGGGCTCGCCGTGGGCAAGAAGGCCATCGCACTCGCCGGCGCGGCACTCGCGGGACCGGCATTGGGAGGGGCCGTCCTGTTTGCCGGCCTCACCCTGGCGAGCGTGGCGCCTCTGTACCGCTGGGGCCTGCGCAAGGCGGAGGGTGAACTCGCGGCCGCCCTGTCGGCCACCGACGTCAGCATGCGGGCATTCGACATCTTCGGTGAGAACCCCACCCCGCCGGCGCACGCCCCGGCCTTGCCGCGTACCAACCCGGCCGCCGTCGGCATTCCCGACGTCTGATCCAATCAGGATATTGCATTTACCTCAGAACTGAGATATATTCACCGATACCTCAATTCGGAGCACTCCTATGTCCATTCGTCCCGTCAAACGTATCGTCACGGCCCAGCCCACCATGGAAGGGGCGGGTGTGCACCTGCACCGCGCCTTCGGTTTCGGCAATACCAGCGAGACCGATCCATTCCTGCTGTTCGACGATTTCCGGAACGACGTGCCGAAGCAGTATCAGGCGGGTTTCCCGTGGCATCCGCACCGGGGCATCGAAACCATCACCTATGTGCTGGCCGGCAACGTCGAGCACGCCGATTCGCTGGGGAATCGTGGTCTGCTGGGCGCCGGCGACGTGCAGTGGATGACGGCGGGCAGCGGCATCGTGCACCATGAAATGCCGATGGGCGATCCGCAGGGTCGCATGCACGGCTTCCAGCTCTGGGCCAATCTGCCGTCCGCACTCAAGATGACGGCCCCGCGGTACCAGGATGTGAAGTCCGGCGACATCGTCGAAATCACCGACGACGACGGCACGATCGTGCGCATCATCTCCGGTGAATTCTGGGGCAGGCGCGGCCCCGTGGATGGCATCGCCGCCAACCCCTGTTATCTCGATGTGTCCGTGCCGGCGGGTGTGAAGAAGACGCTCCCGGTCGACGCCTATCGCAGCACATTTGCCTACATTTTCGAGGGAAGCGGAACCTTCCGGCACGCCTCGGACAATATGGGGGTGCTCACCGAGCGCACGGCCGGCGACGACGATGATCTCGTTCGGGACCTGTCGGGCAACCGCTCGTTGGTGCTCTTCGATACCGGTGACGAGGTCGTGGTGCGCGCCGGCGACGCAGGGATCCGCTTCCTGCTCGTCAGCGGTGCTCCCATCAAGGAACCGGTGGCCTGGTATGGTCCGATCGTGATGAACACCCAGACCGAACTGCAGACCGCGATGCGGGAACTTCGGGAAGGCACGTTCATCAAACCGTAACCCGATTCAGATGTGACATCGGCGCAGGTGCGACTACTCAGGTCGCCCTGCCCGGTGTCACGTCACTTCTCCTGCTGCGATATGCCGTTTCGTTTCTCTCGTGCATTGCTGGTGAGCATGCTGTTGGTCGGAGCCTGGCCTGGCGCTTCGGGGCATCTGGACGCCCAGAGTACGGCAGGAGTCAGCACGGGTAGTCCGACCACGACCATGCAGACATCGAAGGACGGCAAGCCATCCTCGCCGGTGCCCGCGAAGAAAAAAGCCGTCGATTTCACCGCTTCGATGGGCTACGCACAAACGCAGGGCAATGCGACGGCCCGCAACATCAATGTTGGCAATACGCTGACCTATCGCGCGGCGGGATGGATCGTCAGGCAGGACCTGGCGTTCATGTACGGAGAAGCGAACGACAAGGTCAGCACGAACTTCTGGAACGGCGGTATCCGCGGAGATCGGACGCTGATGAACAGGGTGGCGCTCTTCATGGCCTCGCGTTACGATCGCAACGTACCGCAGGGGGTGGCCAACCGTTTTCAGCAAGGCATCGGCATCAACGTGCTCGCCTTCGACGACAGCCACAACAAGCTGAACGTGGCCGTCGGCGGTTCGTTGTTCTCGCAGGATCTCCTGCCCGGTGTGACCGCCAAGGTCTCCCGCGCGTTTCCCGCCGCCCGCGCCGCCGTCGACTACCGCTATCGCTTCAACAAGCTCGCGTTTCTGCAGCATACGGCCGAGTATCTGCCGGCCGTCGGGGACACGGCCACGGCCTACTTCGTGAATACCGAGAGCACGATCGTGGCGCCGATTTCGAGGAACGTGGGGCTGAAGGTCGGGTACGTGATCCGCTACAATTCGGAACCACCGGTCCGCAACGATCAGCAGCTTCGCACCACCGACATGTTTTTCTCGTCGGGACTCACCCTCACTTTCCGATGATGCGCACACGCCTTCTCACCGCGGCAGCGGCCGTCTTCACCGCGATCCATGCGCTCGAAGCGCAGGACGCTCTGCCCAAGAAGAATCTCGAGTTCTCGGGCACTGCCGGTTTCACGCAGACGAGCGGGAACGCCAACGCGACCACCACCAATCTCGGCAACAAGCTCAAGTATACGGCGCGTGGTTGGACCCTTGGAGAAGATCTGGCGTTCTTCTACGGCGAAGCCGATCACAAGGTGAACGCCAACTTCTGGAACGGCGGGTTGCGGGCCGAGCGGTCCATCATGGAGCGCCTCGGTGTGTATGCCGTCACCCGTTTCGACCGGAACGTGTTGCAGGGGATCGCGAGTCGCTTCGAAGAAGGCTTCGGTCTCGACTGGAAGGCCATCGTTTCCAAGCGCGATCTGCTCTCCCTGCAGGCCGGTGGTTCACTCTTCCAGCAGCAGCTCACGAAGGGGTCCACCGCCACGGCCAAGCGGCAGTTCCCGGCGGCGCGTCTCGGGCTCGATTACAAGCACCTGTTCACCGAGCTGGCGTATTTCCAGCAGACGGGTGAGTTCCTGCCCAATCTTTCCGACAGCGATGCCTATCTCGTGAACTCCGAGAGTGCGCTCGTGGCGCCCCTGTCGCGTCGCCTGGGACTCAAGCTGTCGTATCTGGTGCGGTACAACAACTCGCCGCCGATCCGCGAGAACGTGCCGCTCAAGACCACCGATACGTTCTTCTCCAGCGGGATCACGATCTCGTTCTGATTTTCATGCGGCATGTTCGTCTGCCTGTTGTCGTGACAATTCTGCCGCGACCGAACGAAGCCGGTGGCCCCTCATGGTGGGGCTACCGGCTTCGCAGTTTTTTCACGAGCAGGGAGAGTGCCACGAGCACAGCGCCGGCCACGATGCCGAGCGCGGCGTCGAGCAACATCTTGCCGACGCCCGCGAACGATCCGGCCGCATGTGCCCACCGGTCCAGCACGACATCGATGCCATGCACTCCGTGCGCGATGATCCCACCGCCCACCGTGAACATGGCCGCCGTGCCGAGAATCGACAGACTCTTCATGAGCCAGGGCGCGGCCCGGAGGATCAGGCCGCCGATGGCGCGTCCGCGTTCATGCAGCGCGAGCCCCAGATCGTCCAGTTTCACGATGCCGGCCACGAGCCCGTACACGAACACGGTGGCGGCCACACTGACCAGGCTCAGCGCGCCGATCTGCGTGACGATCGGTGCGGTACTCATCGTGCCCAATGCAATCACGATGATCTCGGCCGACAGCACAAAATCGGTACGGATGGCGCCCTTGATCTTGTCTGTTTCGACCGCCAGGCGCTGCGCATCCGTGAGTGCGGGATGCGTCACCACGGAATCTGCGGTGGCATGCGCAGCAGGTCCGGCATCGTGCGGAAGCGCCGGGTGCAGCACCTTGTGGAGCACTTTCTCCACGCCTTCATAACAGAGGAACAGACCGCCGAGCATCATCAGCGGCATCACCGCCCACGAAGCGAAGGCACTGATGACGAGCGCCACCGGCACCAGGATGGCCTTGTTCAGCAGCGATCCCTTGGCCACCGCCCACACCACGGGCAGTTCACGGTCCACGCGCACACCGGACGCCTGCTCGGCATTGAGGGCGAGATCGTCGCCCATCACACCCGATGTCTTCTTGGCGGCCACTTTGGTGAGCAAGGCGACATCGTCGAGCATCGACGTGATGTCGTCGAGAAGAATCAGCAGGCTGGATGCCATGATGCGGCGGTCGATCCCTTGGAGAACGTCGGCGTGTCAGCGGGTGGAAGCCGCGTAGTTGAGCACCGCGAAGTAGTGGCACACGCTCCCGCCGAGCACGAACAGGTGCCACACCGGATGGGTCCACGCACGCCGCTTGTCCACGTAGAACACCACTCCGACCGTGTAGAGCAGCCCGCCGGCCACGAGCAGCGCCAGTCCCCCCGAGGCAATGGACAGCACGAGAGGCTTGATGGCGACGATGATCAGCCAGCCCATCGCGATGTAGATGAACGTCGACACCCTGGCGAAGCGGCCGCTCCCCACGATGACCTTGAACAACACCCCGATGGCCGCCAGTGTCCACACGATACCGAAGAGCGTCCACCCCCACGTGCCGCGCAACACCCCCAGGGTGAACGGTGTGTAGGTACCGGCGATCAGCAGATAGATGGCCGCATGATCGAGCACACGCAGACGCCGCTTGAGCGTCGGCATCGAGACGGCGTGGTACGCCGTGCTGGCGGCATACAGCGCGATCAGAGCGGCTCCGAATACACTGGCGCCAACGAGTGCGGCGCGCTCCCCGCGTGCGGCCGCCGCAATCACGAGGAAGGGCAAACCGATCATGCTCGCGAGCAGCCCCGCGCCATGCGTGAGGGCATTGGCCAGCTCCTCCCGGGGACCTGCCCGCCGGTCCGGCATGCTCGAACGGTTGCTCATCGCCGACTCTGCGACGCCAGCAGTTTCTCGATGAACTGATTGAGGCTGCCGTTGCTGTCCATCCAGCGGACGACCGCGACGAGATCGTTCACCGGATCCACGTAGATGTAGTTGTTGCCGGCTCCCACGTGCACGAATGCCTCTGGGGGCGCGGCGGAGAGATACGAACGATCGGGGTTCACGAACCAGTTCATGTACCCGTACGTCTTCTGCGCCGGCGTCGGTGTGAGGGCCTGGGTGACCCACGCATCGCTGAGCAACTGACGATCGCCCCATTGGCCGCGGCGCAGGGTGAGCAGGCCGAAGCGGGCCATGTCCCACGCATTGATGATCATGCCGCCGCCCCAATGGCCACCACCGCTCACGCTCTGCACTTCCCGGCCGTCCAGCACGATCCACGAATTGTCATAGCCGTACCAGCGCCAGGTGTCCGACGCCCCGATCGGATCCATGATCCGTTCCTTCAGCACCTCGGGCAGCGGACGGCGCCATACCTGCAGCGCGGCCAGGGCCAGCACATTCACCCGCGTGTCGTTGTACTCGTAGACACGGCCCGGCTCTTCACGCGGACGTGTCGTCCAGGTGGCGGAATTCTGCGCCGGTCGGTCGGCCCATTCCGGCTTGCCCCACAGCGTGCCTTCCCAGTCACTCACCTGACGGAGCAGATGATCCCAGGTGATACGCCGGTTGTGCGGAGAATCGAATGGGGTGAGCAGCCGATCGGTGCCCGGCCAATCGCGGGCATATCCGATACCGTTGGGACGGGCCCGCACGATGGGTGGCACGTACTTCGCGACCGTGTCGTGAACACTGCGGATCTTGCCGGCGTCGACGGCCAGCCCCACCACGGTGCTCACGAAGCTCTTCGTGACGCTGTTCGTGATTTCCTGCGCGTCGGGATCGCCCCAGGTGGCCACCACGTAGCCGTTCTTCACGATGATGCCGGTGGCTCCCCCCCGCGGCGGCAGGGGGCCGATGGGATCGCCGAGCGGCTCACGGCCGAAGGTGGCGTAGTGATTGAGTTCGAGATCGCGCGGCGTGCGGCTTTCCTTGCTGACCGCAAAGGCCACCGCATCGGCCAGTCGCGCCGAATCGAGTCCCACCGCACCCGGGGAACGACGCTCCCAACTGCCAGCCGGCGGAACGTAGGCGGGCGCCCCACGCCCGGCGGTCTGTCGCGGCGCACCCGCACGCTGCGCGATCAGGGAGGCTGGCGAGAATGCCGGGAGGGTGAGACTTGCAGACAGAACGAGCGTCGCGGCGATGACGGCAGATCTCATGCGGATCTCAACACATGAAGGGGAAAAGATGACCGCCAAAAGCTAGCACCGGTCGATACTCTTCCGCACATGCCCGCGCATATGCGACACCCGCCATCGTCCCCGTTCCCACGTCTGGTTCCTTCTGAACACGCCCGCCGTGCGGCCCGTGAACCCTTTCGCCTCCGGCGGACCGCGGATTTCACGGCGCTGCGGCTGGGGCGGGCGATCCTCGGGTATCTCGTGCTGATGATGGGAATCATCACACTGGCGCCGTTCCGGTTTCAGCTCACCCCCGCTCACGGTCTCACGGACATCTGGAATCCCACGGATCTGATCATGAACGTCCTCATGTTCATGCCCTTCGGCTTCGTGTATCAACTGACCCGGCCGCGTGGCGCCCCGCTGAACTGGTCCCGTGTCGTGCTGCTGGGCGGCGGCATCAGTGCCACCATCGAGGTGATCCAGCTCTTCTCCCCGACGCGCTACACCTCGCTGGTGGATCTCCTCACCAACACCGCCGGCGCCTTCCTGGGCGCATGGTTCTTCACCCGCGTGGCGGGCATGGTCCGTGACGAGGAAGCCGTCCAGAGTTTTGCGCTCGAACTGCCGCTCATGGGACTCATCTATCTCCTGACTCCCCTCTGCTGGCTGATCGGCCTTGGCAGCGAAGGGGAGCAGCGGCGATGGTTGATCCTGCTCATCGCCATCATGGCCGGCGGGATCATCGGCGCGGTGCATGCCGCCTACATCGCGCCCCGCCGCACCGACGGACGGGCCTGGATGGTCGGAATCGCCGCGGGATGGGTACTGGTGGCGATCCTGCCCGGAGCGTTCGGGGATCGCACGCTCGTGTTGGCGGGCGCCACGCTCACGCTGGGCGTCGCCCTGCTGCGAAGCATCGCGACCGCGCGCCTCATCGCACACGATCGGGCATCACGTTTCGAAGTGCCCACGTTGCGGATGTTGCTGCCGGTCTTCTCGATCTACCTGGCGCTGTCATCGTTGTGGCCCCTCAACGATGTCACGACGACCTGGCGGTGGACTCTCGCGCTGATGCCGACCGGGGTCGCGTTGTCCCAACCGCTGGTCTATCGCGCTCTGGAGCACGTGGCCGCGTTCACGCTGGTGGGTTACATCAGCGCCGAGTTCTACGGCCGTGACACACGCAGTTTCGTGCGCACGCTTCCGCGTCTGCTTTCATGGACGACCAGTGTCAGCCTGCTGTTGCAGATCGGCCGTGGTTTCCATGAAAGCATGGGCGCGAGTGGTTTGCTCTTCGTGCTGACACAGCTCGCCGCCGTCTACGGCGCCTGGCTCTATGTGCTCCAGCGCACGCACGTGCAGGCGCTCGTCCAGCGCCGAAGACTCATCCGCCGTTTGCGACAGGGGGCCTGAGGGGGCGGTATCTCCCGCTTCCGTTCATCTCGCGGCCGTCACGAGCCCGAGTGCCCTCAGCGCGCGGTCGACGCCGGCCGTCGTCGCGGCAAGCTGCTGGTCGTCCTTGCGTACCACCGGTTTCATGTACTCGACGTCCTGCACGTTGCCACTCGCTTCCACGCTGATGATGGCTTCCGCGGTTCCATGCGACCCCTTCGGTCCCTGCTCCGCCGAGAAGACGAGCACCCAGGCCGCCTTCTTCTCCCACTGACGCGTCACGGTGAAATGCGCCGCATCCTTGCGCACGATCGTGAGTGGCACCGAAACCCGCCGACCCGCACGCACACCTTCGGCGCGCCCGGTGACCGAGAGCTGTCCGGGTTCGGTGTGATGTTCGACTTCGAGTTCGAATGCCGTCTCCGACGTGGCGGGCATCGGCCGTACGGTGATGTGCGGCGGTCCGGCAATGACGGCGGCGCTGAACGCGAGCATCGGGACGACCCGGCAGCGGCGACCGGCCAGCGTGCGCCGCAACGAGGACCACGGGATCGTGACCGACGGGAAAGTGATCGACATGCTTCCTCCTTGGTGAATGCTCCGGAGCGAACGCGCGGGAGATGATTCACCGGAGAGATGCCGGTCGTGACAGCGGGGTTTAGCGAGACCTCATGACGTTCGCATGAAACTTCGCGTGAAACTTCGCGTGAGCCTCACAGGAAGCGTCGACGAGAAGCGTCAACGAGATACATGACGGGAGGCGTGACGTCGGGCTTCTGCGTTCATCGCAACGCCTGCACCGTGATGCGCCCCTTGAACGAACGGACCGTCAGTTGCCCGTGTTCGGCCGATCCGGCCATCACATCACCCACCGGGGGGCCGGCACGCGACGACAACGTCAACCGAGGCGCCGAACGGGGATCGACACGCAGCGTGACGCCGCCACTGTGTGTCTGGATCTCCAGTTCGGCCTTCCCGAGCTCCGGCCGCTCCACGATCACATCCCCGCCGATCGTTTCCACACGGCCATCGAAGCGCGCGGCCTGCACCGTCACCGGTCCGCTCACCGTCGCCACCGACACCGTGCCCTGCACATGCTGCAGTACCACGGCCCCCTTGCTGCCGCGCACCCGCAGGTCGCCGCGCCCGTTCTGCACGGTCACCGGTGCGTCGATGGACTCGAGCATCGTATTGCCCGAGACATCGTGCACCACCATGCGACCGCGCACCGTGTACGCCTCGAGCTCCGCCGATGTGCCGGTGACCTCGAGATCGCCGTCGATCTGCTTCACCCACACCCGTGTCCGGCGCGGGATGTGCACCACCCAGTCGGCTTCCGGCAAGCGCGGATCGGAGGCCACGCGCGCCTCCACACCCAACTTGACGTGCGTGCGTGATCCGCCTCCGAAAAAACTCGCCCCATCACTCATCTGGCCGCGCACGTGGATGGAGTCACGATCCCACACCTGCACGCGCAGTTTCCCCTTGGGCACATAGATACGCACCACCACGTCGGGTGTGACCGAAAAGCCCCGGTCCACCGGTGTCGCTCCTCCACCCAACGACGGCGTTGCATCGGCACGATCGCACAGAGCGAGCAGCAGCCCCGCCACGCCGATGGTTCTGCACACCATCCCGATCACGAGGCGGCGTCCCGCACGCGCCGCTCCAGCTCATCGCGGCGCGTTCTGATCGTGGAGCGGAACAGGCGAAGCTCCGCATCGTCCGGGGTCGCCACCAGCGCGGCATCGAGTTCCTGCATGGCCGCATCGAGCGCCGAAAACTCCGACGCGGCCTGCGCATTCGCCAACGCCTCGGCTTCTCCCACGGCCGCCCTGACGGATCCGGTGAACCGCTCCGGTGTCGCGTGCGCCGCCATACGCCCACTGTCGGCGAGCACCGTTCCCGCGGGTCCCTGCGCATCATGACGCGCAACGAGCGTGATCATGAACACGGCGGCCGCGGCCAGTGCGGCCATCATGCCTCCCCGTCGCCACTGATGCATCCGACGCCGATCCGCCACCGCGCGCAGCGTCGCATCACGCAGCGCCATGGACGGCGTCGGCTCGTACGAAACGGTTCGCACGGTCGCGGCGGCGAGCAACTCCTCGCAGACCGGACACACGGCGGCATGGGCTTCCATCCCCGATGCCGTTGCGGCATCGAGTGTGCCATCGAGATACGCGGGCAGATGCTGCTTCACGCGGGTACAGACATCGCCTTCCATGCCTTCCATCGGCGCGGGGCTGTGAGCGTTGGTCATGGGTCGAGCATCCCGCGCAACAGGCGTCGCGCACGGAAGAGGTGAGCTTTCGATGTCCCCTCGGCGATCCCGAGCTGCGTCGCAATCTCCGCGTGTGCATATCCGCCGATGTCGTGCATCACGAAGACCGCACGGGCCCCCGCCGGCAGACGGCCAATCGCCGATTCGAGATCCATCGACAGACCAGGGTCCCGGTCCGCGGTCGGGCTTTCCAGCGTGGGTCCGCTGCCGTCACTGTCGCCCGCCAGATCCGCCACGATCGCCACCCGCAACGCCCGACGTTTCCGACTGCGTTCGCCCACGAGCAGCACATTCAGGGCCACCCGGTGCAACCACGTGGAGAATGCACATTCTCCGCGGAACGATGTCAGACGTTCCCACGTGCGCACGAAGGTATCCTGGACCAGTTCCTCCGCCATCCGCCGGTCTCCGGTGAGTCCCATGGCCAGGGCAAAGAGCCGGGACGCGTGCGCGTCGTAGAGTGCGGCGAATGCCTCGGCATCCCCGTCCTGCGCGGCGCGCACGACGGGGTCGATCGCGGTCGGTACCGCCCGGATTTCAGGGGCGGGGTGCAGACCGGGGCTCAGGGGGAGCGGAAGAGCACACGGGATATGATACCGCCCGGTCCTCGGACGTTTACCGGCCGGGCCCCACTTTTTCAGGGAACGGGTCCCACCCCTCGTGTCACGTAGGCCACCTCATCATCGATCGCATCGAGCACCGGATCGAGCGACAGACGGTTCGGGTAACCCGCCACCGGATCGTAGGTGACCTCCTTCAGCGTCCCCGGCTTCTTCAACGCGCCGTGCACCTCGGCGAAGAGCTGATCGATCGTGCGAAAATAGCGGGGCTCAGGCGCCGGAAGTCCGTTCTGCGGCGGCACGGCCGGAACAACGGACGTGATTGCGCCATTGACCACCGTCACCACGAACTCGCTGTTTGCGAAAGCGCAGAAACAGAGGATCTGCTGTCGCATGACATAGCTGTTCGATGTCGGGCTGACCGTTCGCCAGCGCGACTGGGCGGCGGCGAGTTCCGATTCCTGCGGGCTGGTGGGATCACTGCAACCGGCCAGCGCCAGTGCACATGCGGCCAGAGTGTATCGGGCCGCTAGCCGGGAGCGGGAAAGAGGGCGCATACCTGCAATACCCACATGTCACGGCAGCGTGTCACTGCTTCGTCCGGCGCTGTTTCGGTGCCGAGGTGTTTCGCGCCGCGGATACGGGCAGCTTTTCCCGCAGAAACCGCCCTGTGTGTGAGGCTTTCGTGGCGGCGATCACTTCCGGTGGTCCCTGGGCCACGATCATGCCGCCGGCGTGCCCGCCCTCCGGACCGAGATCGATCACATGGTCCGCGGTCTTGATCACGTCCAGATGGTGTTCGATCAGAATGACCGTATGCCCGGCATCCGTCAGCCGGTTGAGTGCCTGCAGCAGACGCTCCACATCCGCGAGATGCAGACCCGTGGTGGGCTCGTCGAGGATGTACACCGTGTGCTTCGATCGCTGCAGCTTGCTCAGCTCCGTGGCGATCTTCACGCGCTGCGCCTCACCCCCCGACAGCGTGGTCGCCGATTGCCCCAGCGTGAGATAGCCCAGCCCCAGGGCGTCGAGCACATCCACGCGCCTCGCAATCACCGGTTCGTCGCGGAAGAACGACACCGCCTCCTCGATCGACATGTTGAGCACGTCGTCGATGGTCTTGCCACGAATGGTGACATCGAGCGTCTCGGGGTTGAAACGCCCACCCTTGCAGGCACCGCAGATGACCTCCACGTCGGGCATGAAATACATCTGCGTGGTGATCACTCCCTCACCCTGACATTCCTCGCAGCGTCCACCCTTCACGTTGAACGAAAAGCGCCCCGCCTTGTAACCTCGCTCCACGGAAAGTGGCGCCGCGGTGAAGAGATCGCGGATGGTGTCGTAGAAACCCACGTACGTGGCAGGGTTGGAGCGGGAGTTCCGGCCGATCGGACTCTGATCGATGCTCACCACCTTGTGAACATGCTCCATCCCTTCCACCGCGTCGTGCTCCCCCGGCAGCGTGCGCGTATCCTCGAGCCATTTCCAGAGCGCCTTGTACAGCACCTCGTTGATGAGCGTGCTCTTGCCCGACCCAGAGGCACCGGTGATGGCGACCAGTGTGCCGAGCGGGATCGTGACGGTGAGATTGCGCAGGTTGTTTTCGCGGGCGCCTCGGATGACCAGATGCTGGCCATTGCCGGTGCGGCGATGCGCGGGCAGCGCGATATGACGCGCCCCTGACAGGAACTGTCCGGTTGGAGACTGCTTGCATCGCAGGACGTCGTCGATGGTGCCCTGAACCACCACCGTTCCGCCGTGCACACCGGGGCCGGGACCCATCTCCACGATATGATCGGCGGCGCGCACCGTGTCCTCGTCGTGCTCCACGACAAGGACGGTGTTGCCGATGTCCCGCAGCCGCTCCAGCGTGGCGATCATCTTGGCATTGTCCTTGGGATGCAGTCCGATGCTCGGTTCATCGAGCACGTACAGCATCCCCATCAGACCGGAGCCGATCTGTGTGGACAGACGGATACGCTGCGACTCGCCACCCGAGAGCGTGCCCGAGCGCCGGTTGAAGCTGAGATAGTCGAGACCTATCCCCAATAGCAGAGCAAGCCGCGCGCGGATCTCCTCGAGAATCTGCCTGCCGGCGCCCGCGCCACGGCCAGTCGGCGTCACCATGCCCAGAAACGCGTGCAGTTCATCGAAGTGCATCGCGCCAAGATCGTGCACCGACTTCCCCTGCACCGTGAACAGGAGGCGGGTGGCGCGCAGGCGCGTGCCTTCACAGTCGGGGCAGGTATGTTCGACCATGACTTTGTCGAGCCACGCCTCCATGCGTGAATCGCCCTCGCCCCGTTGCCGGTACCGCCGATACTGCCGCTCGATGCGGCGTGCGATGCCCCCAAAACCCACCTCGTGGCGATCCCAGTCCGCGCGCTTCACCGTACTCTCCGGCGGCGCCTCCGTGCGGAACCGACGTTCGATGCCATACAGCACGGCATGCCGTGCTTCGGGCGTGAGCTCCTGCCACGGGGTATCGAGTGAGAAGCCGAGCAGCGTGGACAGCGTCCACATGATGCGCCCGTCCCACGTGTCGGGGTTGTAGCGATACGCTTCGCGCACGAAACAGCCGCCACGAATGGACCGACGTGGATCGGGGATGAGCAGATCGGGGTGCGTGAGCTTGTCCACGCCCAGACCACCGCAGGTACGACAGGCCGCTTCGGGGTTGTTGAACTGGAAATATTCCGGTGAGATGTCGCCATACACGAAGTGCTGTGCGAGACTGCTCTGGGCCGAATGGAAGCGCGACAGCTCGACCTTGTTCGGCCCCTTGATCACATGGAACTGCAGCAGTCCGTCACCCACCAGCAGCGTGGCCGCGATCGCCGCCTTGATGGCCTTTTCGTTCGATCGCCTGACAATGAACCGGTCGACGATGGCATCCATATGGGATACCTGGGACGCTTCGAGTTCGATCTGTTCGGCCAGATCGTATGGGGTGCCATCGATGACGACACGCCGGCATCCCTTCTTTCTGACATCGGTGAACACCACATCGAGCTCTTCGCCATACACCTTGAAGAGCGGCGCCCGCAGCTCCACCTCACTGCCCTCCGGCAGCGAGAACAGGGCTTCGAGGATCTGGGACGCGGAACGGCTGGGAACGACTTCACCGGTACGGGGACAGTGCGGTTCTCCGATCGTCGCGAAGAGCAGATTGAGATAACTCGCGACATCGGTCATCGTCCCCACGGTGGACCGGGGATTGCTCGCGATCGTTTTCTGCTCGATGGAGATCACGGGGGAAAGCCCGAACACGAAGTCCACATCAGGCTTGGTCACCTGCGCCACGAAACGCTTGGCGAACGACGACAGGCTTTCCATGTATCGCCGCTGGCCCTCGGCGTAGATCGTATCGAAAGCCAGCGACGATTTCCCCGATCCCGACAACCCGGTCACCACCACCAGTCGATCGCGCGGAATCTCCACCGAGATGTTGCGGAGATTGTGCGCCCGCGCACCCTGCACGGCGACGGTGGTGCGCGGCGCGGGCTTCGGTGCGGATCTCGACGCGGACTTCGATGCCGGTTTCGACGCCGCTGCCGCCTTCGCTGCTGCTTTCCTGATGGCCATCAGTAGACGTCTGGTGGTGGGGTGAGCGCATAGAACGCGAGCTCCTGCACGTCGGCGGTGCTCCTTTTGGTCAATCGGGCGGTGAGGGAAGCGCGCCCGATCACGCCCTGATCGGCGAGATACTCGCACGCGCCACTGACGTGCTCGACTCCCAGCGTCCGCAGAAAGTGTGCATCGATTTCACTGCAGGCGCGCGCTTCACCCACCTCCTCCAGCCAGCTCACGATCGGCCTGCCGAATGTCGCCGCCTGCTGCTGCATGTAACTCTCCGCCGTTTCCAGCGCCTGCTCCACGACTTCCCGCGATTTTGGCGTGTTGAGCATTCCCGTGTAGATCATCGAAAAGAGCGGCCGATTGAGCGGCAGTGCGCGGGGAAGCACTTCGCGGTCCGCGAGTTCTCCATGACGCATCACTTCCATGCGCGCCAGCGGCGTGGCCGCGGCGAGAATCCAGAGCGCTGCGTAATCGTAGTCGCTCCGTGTCAGAAACCATTTGCGCGCCTTGTACAGGCAGGCCAGTGCTTCGGTGGCCGCTCCCAGCATCTGGATCTGCGTGTCACGATCACCGATGCGGCGCATATGCCCGAGCAGGGGCGGCAGCGACTCGTCGTGCGAGTACAGCATGCGGCCCTTGCTCAGCATCGAATGCATGAACGAATTGGACAGCGCCCCGTCCGCCAGCCGTTTGAATGCGGCGCGTGGCAACAACATCGCGTGCACATTGATGCCGTCCGCATCGAGAATCATTCCGCCGCTGGCAATCAGCTTGTCGTCGACGGTGATGAGCACGAGATCGATATCGGATCGCGCCCAGACGGTGTCGTGTGCCAGACTGCCGCACAGCACCGCGGCCAGTATGGCCCGATCGGCCCGCACGGAGTCCACCAACGTTTCCAGCGCCTTCGCAAAATGCTCGGGGGCAGACATGTCAGGACCTTACCGCCCGAACTACTCGGCCACCACCTCCGAGCCCGGCGGCAGGGTGGCCCGGCGGACATCGGGCAACCAGGCGGCCAGGAGACCGATGGCCGGCAGGAAGGCACAGATCTGGTAGACCGTCTCGATGCTGTAGGTGTCAGCCAGCTTCCCCAGCACGGCGGCACCCACACCGCCCATGCCGAACGAAAAGCCGAAGAACAGCCCGGAGATCATTCCCACCTTGCCGGGCACCAGTTCCTGCGCGAACACCACGATGGCCGGAAATGCCGAGGCCAGCAGCAGACCGATGATGACACTGAGCACGCCGGTCCAGAACAGATTCACATGGGGAAGCATGAGACTGAACGGCAGTACGCCGAGGATCGACATCCAGATCACGTACTTCCGCCCGATGCGGTCTCCCACCGGTCCGCCGGCCACCGTACCCACCGCCACCGCCGCCAGGAACAGGAAGAGGTGGAACTGTGCCACTTCCACCGAGACACCGAACCGGTGCATGAGGTAGAAGATGAAATAGCTCGTGAGACTCGCGAGATACACATACTTGGAGAAGATGAGCATCAGCAGAATGCCGATCCCGCGTCGCACGATGCCCTGGGGAAGAGCAAACTGCGCGGCCTGCTTCCGACCCGCTTCGAGGCGGGCGAGTCCGTGATGCCGGTACCAGAGGCTCACCTGCCAGAGAATCGCGAAGGAGAGCAGCGCCAGCAGCGCAAAAAACGCCAGACTGCCCTGTCCCCACCGCACCACCACCAGTGCGGCGGCCAGAGGTCCTAGCGCACTGCCCGCGTTCCCTCCCACCTGGAACAACGACTGCGCCAATCCGTTGCGCCCGCCGGCGGCCATGCGCGCCACGCGTGACGATTCCGGATGAAAGACCGACGATCCCATGCCCAGCAAACATGCGCCGAGCAGGACCATGCCGTATCGATGCGCCACGGACAGCACCGTCAGGCCAGCCAGTGTGAAGATCGTTCCGCCCGGCAATGCCTGGGGGGTGGGTCGTCGGTCGGCCACGAGCCCCACCACCGGTTGCAGAAACGATGCGGTGATCTGGTACGTGAGCGTGATGAAACCCACCTGCGCAAAACTCAACCCGAGTTCAGCCTTGATGTTCGGGTAGATGGCCGGCATCAGCGCCTGCATCATGTCGTTGAGCAGATGACAGAAGCTGATGGCCAGCAGGATGCCGAATGCCGGACCGTTCACGGCCGGGCCCTCCATCCCCACTCCATCAACGCGTTTTCGATATCACGGCGCATCTGACGTTGGCCCGGCGGATAGTAGAAACCGAAAAAATGCCCCGCACCAGCCACTTCGCTCAGTCTCGTGCGGTTGCCGGCGAGTTGCGAGCGTTCCACGAACACGCGCGTACGCTGGATGTCACAATACTCATCGCCGTCGGCATGCACGAGTAGGGTCGGCGGCTGACCGGTATCGGCGGCCAGAAGCGGCGTGAACTCGGCCACGGATGCCCGGCGGCCAACCATCTTGCGATAGTAGCCGTCCTCACCCAGTCCCCCGGGATCGACACAGGCGCCCACCGCCAGCACGGCCGCGGGATACTGCCGACCCACCGTGGCAGCGGAAAGCGCGGTCGTATTCGTCTTCACGCTGTCCAGGGGCAGCGACAACCCGCGCGTACCGAGAATCAACGCCAGGGTGGCACCGGACGAAAACCCTGCCACGCCGACCCGCTGCGGATCGATACGCAGGGCATCGGCGTTGCTCCGTACCCATTCGTACGCCCGTATCGCGTCCTCCACCTGGTCGAGCGGACCCCCGTCGAAACGATTGGCGGTCCGCAGATCGATCGCCACCACCGTCACGCCATTCTGCTGCAACACACTCAGCACCCCCGGGGAATGCCACCAGGTCCCGCTGTTCCACGATCCACCGTGGAACCACAGCATGACCGGTGTGACGGCCATGCTGTCCACGAACAGCGGACGCAGGACATGCGCTTCGAGATCCACACCATCCACCGTGCGATAGACACGCACCGCATGTCCACGTCGCATGCCGATGTCGACGGCAACGAGGGAATCCACGCGATGGCGAGTCGCGGAGTCGACCCCATATGTCAGCCATCTGGCATAAACCGAATCGATACCGCGGCTCCCGTTGTCGTCGACCCAGGTGGAGAGCAACCGGCTCATGGTGCGATGCCTCAGCGAGGAGTCGGTGAGTGTGGTCGCCACCTGGAACTCCGCACGCAACCAGCGGGCATCACCGCGCTGCAACGTCGAATCGCCGGCCAGCAGGTTCCGGGCCTGCTCGTGTACGAATGCCTCCACGAGCATCGCGTGCTCCGGCAGCGACATCCAGCGCGGGTCGTTGAGCGCGAGGCCGTTGAGAAACGTGGTCAGCGATGTGTCCGCCTGAATGGTACTCGCAATGGCATTCGCATCGGACTCACGCCAATGGAAGTACGGATGGACCACGCGGCCGAACGCAAACCGGTATTGCAGCCGCCTGGCCTCCCGCTCGCGGAACTCCGCCGTGGTGCCGGCGACACGGCGCATCTGTCGCAGATCGTCGTCGTAGGCGGTCTTCCAGACGGGAACGAACACCGAGGCGTCCTCGGCCCACAGATCCGCCAGCAGTGCGGTACTCATGGACCGCGGCGCGTAGAGATACCGATTGAGCGGTGCTCCACGGCCATCGAATCGCGGCGGCGCGCCCGGAGCGAGTGTGACGCGGACATTCGCACCATCGAGCACATACAGCTCCACCGTTCCGCCGCATTGCAGTGTGTGCGGCCCCGGAGCGACGGCATCGAAACGGAATCGCCGGTCGTTGCCGCGCGATGCGGGCCGATCGTCGAGTGTGGCGATACGACAGGCTTCGCCCGGTGCTTCCAGCAGCACACTGCCCGGCTTCCTGGGCGTCTGCAACACCACGGCGTCCTGAGCGTGCATGACCGCCGGGAGCAGCAGAAACAACGCCAGGAGAAAGCCGATCATTTGCGGGCTATGAAAGGCAATGCGATCGGGCGCTCACTTCACTCCGTTGCAGCGCCCACGCGCGAGATCGACTTCCGCCGCGATGTAGCCGAATCCGGGCCACTCCTCGCGCGACACGAGTTCACGCAAAATGCGACATCCCTTGATGCTGTCGCCCCGCACGATGGAGAGATTGGCCAGCGCATAGCCGATGGTGAGCACCCCACCACCATTCACGCGGACCGAATTCCAGAGGGTGTCGGGCTTGCGTCCACGGGCAATGTCGACCGCGTCCACATACCAGCGTCCCTCCGGCACATCGCCCTGCGGGGCGGGAAGTTTTTCGAGCACGGCCTTCGCTTCCGCATGACGTCCGGCGCGCGACAACGCCGCCGAGCGCCACGAAGCGAGCGCATAACGCAACCCATCGTGCAGATCGTCGCAGTCACGACGGTCGAGCGTGACCGCCGTGCCCGGAGCGCCATGCACCCGTTGCGGGGTCTCGGCACAGCTGCCCAGCGTGGACGCGGCAACGACATACCGCCCCACGTAGTAGTAGGCGAGTCCGAGATGATACAGGCTGTGGAAACTCTGCGGCGCGAGCCTGCGGGCCTGTTCGAGATCGGTGATGGCCCGCTCGAACTGACGGGTCGACAGATAACGCTGTCCGCGGAGACTCAGCGCACGCGCATCCTTGGGAGCCAGCGCGATGGCCCTGGTATACAGCGCGATCGACTCACCGAACTGCCAGACGCCATCGTATGCCTGTCCGGCCGCGAACAGCACATCGGGATCGTTGGGCTGCCTGGCGAGCGCTTCACGCGCACTATCGACTGCGGCGTTCGATGGCCGTGGCATCAACACCCGACCAAGCAACGACGTGATGGGTGTGCCCTGGCCGCCGCGACCGGATGCTCCCTGCACGGGCACGCTCTGCGCCCGCCCTTCGGAGAGCGCCACGGCGCCTGTGGCGCCGCCGAGCATCATCAACCCTGCCAGTACGATATTTCGAACGCCAGCCACCACGATCTTTCCCCTCGACGGGACCGAGCAGCACCACCCTCTCAAGGGAACGTGAAGCATCGTCCATTCGTTGTCAGTTCCAACAATATCAACAATACCATGGAGCACCGCACCCGTCGAATGCGGATTCTTACGGACGGCAACGGCCACGGGACCGGCTATCGGCAAAACGTGTCGGTGTGTCCCCGGCGATTCAGGCGGCCGCGACCGGATCGTACGGTTCAGTCGTGGTGATTGGAGACCCCGGGCTTCCAATAGCCACTGGCTTTCATCCACGCACGGGGATGGTGCCGGGCCTCGATCACCTGTTCGCGCAAACGACGCATCGTACCGGCCTCGCCGCCGATGAAGACGAAGCCTTCCCCGTCGGGCCAGACCAACGCCGCGAGTGCATCGTCCAGCAGGGTCGTCGAACCGGGCGCGGCGCCCCGACGATGGAGATACCGGACGGCGATATCCGCACGACTGACAAACGCCTGGTGCTCCCGTTCGTCCTCCACTTCGATCAGTGCGATGGCGCGCGCATGGGCAGGCAGTTCCTCGAGGCGTCGCCCGATGGCCGGCATGGCCGTCTCGTCACCGAGCAGCAGATACCAGTCGAAGGCATCGGCCACCACGAGGGATCCGCGCGGACCGCCGATTCCCAGAACATCTCCGGGGCGGGCCGATTGCGCCCATGCCGTGGCCGGTCCCGCATCGTGCAGCATGAAATCGATCGTCAATTCGCCACGATCCGCATCGAAGCGCCGTGGTGTGTAGTCACGCATCGGCGGCGGCGTGATGTCGGGCGGAAATTCGAGACCGCTGGGGCCCCGCACCGGCAGATGCAGTCCCTGCGCGGTGGGGAAGACGACTTTCACGTGATCATCGGGTGCGGCGCTGTGAAAGCCTTCCAGCTCCTCTCCGCCAAGCACCACGCGCTGCACACGCGGCGTGACCCGTTCGGTACGCAGCACCGTCAATCGGCGGAATTGCACCGGGAAAGGACCATGCCTGACCGCGCGCGCTTCATGTCCGGAATCGTCGTGTGTCATGATCGCCATCACCGTCGGTGTTGACGCAGCCGCTCGTACACCGCCACGGCAACGCTGGTGGAAAGATTGAGAGAGCGCACGAGCGGCGACACGATCGGCATCGCCAGAAAACGATCGGCCCAGCGCTCGTGCAAAGAGTCCGGCAAGCCACCGGTTTCCCGTCCGAAGATCAGCACCACATCGTCGGGTTCGCCGAGGGGCGCGTCCCAGAAGAGTCGCGTCGCCCTGGTGGAGAAGAAGAAGGGTTCACCCAGCGTGGGGAGGACGGCCTCGAACGACGCCCAGTCGGGCCATACGCGCACGTCCACATGCTCCCAGTAGTCGAGCCCCGCACGACGAACCTCGCGCTCGTCGAGCGAGAAGCCGAGGGGTTCGATGAGATGCAGCGTCGCGCCGGTCGCCAGACAGGTGCGACCGGCATTGCCCGTGTTCCAGTGGATTTCCGGATGCACCAGCACGACATGCAGACTCATGACGTAAACGACACGTTGGCGACAGGGAGAGAGTGTCTTCAATCATAACGACACACCATGCCGGACCGCGTATCAACGCGCACCCGTCCGATATCGTATTTTTTCGGAGATCCTTCGTAGATTTCCGGGTAGATTTCCGGTCCGTTCCCGCCGTCTTCCTCTCCGTTCTTCCCGCCCAATCCACATCATGCGCCACGCTCTTGCGTTCACCGCAGGTGCCCTCGCCGTGCTCGCGCTTCCATCGGCCGCGTCGGCTCAGGCCTCCGACCGACTGAACCCGGTCATCGCCGTCCAGGAGAAGGGACTGCCCATCTTCGGCATCGCCCACCCGGCGATCGTGCGTCGTGGCCCCGGTGGTCCGCCGGGAGGCCGGGGTGGTCCGGGTGGCCCGCCGGGAGCGCCGCCTGCGGGAGCCCAGAATGGAGCACCGAACGGAGCCCCGCCCGCCGGCGCCCCCGCACCGGCGCCACTGCCACCGATCGTGTTGAGCGACGTGGCGAAGGAGACGGTCGGTTACACACGAGCCGACTTCCTCTTCACCTCCGCGGCCAACGAAACGTTCTATCGCTATCTCGACGAGATCCGGAAGGCCGGCGGATCGGCCCGCACACATCCGTTCTCCTCGAAGATCGGGATCTGGCACGAGGATCCCGCGCGCGCGCAGCAGGTCGTCATCCGTCAGCTCAATGCCGGTCTCGTGAACATCTCCGCCGAGGAAGTCTCATCGGCCGACGAAGTCCGCGATGTGCTGAAGGCCATGCGCTTCGCATCGGCAGGGGGCACGCGCCCCGATACGGGACTGGCCGCCGCCGCCGCGTACTGGGGACTCACCGTCGATCAGTACAAGCAGAGAGCCGATGTGTGGCCGCTCAACAAGCGCGGTGAGCTCTTCCTGAGCGTCATCATCGAAAGCAAGGAAGGAGTGGCGCGCGCCCGCGAGATTGCCGCGGTACCGGGCGTGGGACAGATCTTCGCCGGTTACGGCACACTCGGCGGCGTCTACCGGGACGATCCCGCCGGCCGGGAGCGGGCGGCACAGCAGATCCTCGCTGCCTGCAAGGAATACAAAGTGCCGTGCGGTTTCCCCGTGAACAATCCGGCCGAGATGGAACAGCGCATGAAAGAAGGATGGACCGTCTTCATCATGCAGCGTCGTGACGACAACGGATTTGCCGCCGTGGAGACGGGACGCAAGATGTCGGGGCGCTGAGGGCCTCATCAAACAAGTCGGAGTCCATGAACGCCGCCGTACCGGAATCGCCAGAGAGCGTTTCCAGTACGGCGGCGTTCACATTTTGTTCTGCATTGTCGACGACGATCGATAGGGTATGAGTCGGGGTGCGGGTTACCCGGATACCTCCGCAATGTTCCTTGTCTGCCGGCCATGCCTCCCCTCCCCGCATGCTCCGTAATCTGACTCTTCTGCTCTTCCTGTTGCCCGGCGCGGCATCGGCTGATGCGCAGTCCGTCCCCGATCTGCTGCGGGGACGTGTGCGTGATGATTCCGCGCGTGCCATCGCCGGTGCCAGCATCTTCGTGACACGCGGCAGCGATCGGTCGGTCCAGCAAACCCTCACCGATTCGTCGGGGCAATGGCGTGTGCAGTTCGACGAGGGAACCGGTGACTATCTCGTGTTTGCCTCGGCTCCCGGCTATCTCAGTGCACGACAGCGTGTGCAACGGACCACGACGGAGCGCGAGTTCATCGTGGATCTGACGCTCCGGCGCATGGGTGCGGCCACGCTGGAAACGGTGCGTGTGCAAGCGGGCGCCAGGCGACGCCCGGACAACGGCATTCACCTCGGAGCGGAGGAAGTCGGCGCCTCCGACCGATGGGTCGACGGCGTGAACGCCACCTTGTCACCAACGGCGCGTGGTGATATCGGCGCCATGCTGGGCACGGTGCCGGGGCTCGTCATGAGCACCGACGGGGCGTCACTGCTCGGAGCCTCATCGGGATCGACCATGACGACTCTCAATGGCATGGCGTTGCCGGCTGGCCAATTGCCCCGTGGTGCTCCCATCGACGCGCGATTCTCGGCGGGCACCATGGATGCAACGCGTGGCGGTTTTGCCGGCGGTCAATTCGATCTCCGACTCGCAGCCGGCAATCGGGATCAGCAACGGCGACGCGCATGGAGTACGCTGGATCCCCGCTTCCTTCAGCATGCCGACGCCATCGGCAGGGCGACCGGTGCAACCGCCACGGGTGTCCGTCTGTCGGCAGCAGCCGATGGTGAGGCCATTCGCCGCGCGCTCACCTACAACGTGAGCATCGATTTTGCCCGGCGGGCCAGCTCGCCCGCATCACTCACGACGGCGGATGCCGGCACGCTCGCATTTGCCGGTCTCTCCGGCGACAGTGTCTCGGCGCTGCGCGCCGCATCCGATGCGGCAGGACTTCCTGCCGGTGCTTCATTCACCAGCACCAGCGAGACCTGGAGCCTCCTGGGCCGCTTCGACGACACGCGCGACACGGCCCGTGTCCTGGCGCTGACCACCTTCCTCAATCGTCGGACGCAACGTGGGGTCGGCACGTCTCCCCAGTTCGCTCCGACCAGTGCCAGCGATCTCACCGATCAGACAGCCAGTGTGCAGTTGCTGCATCAACACACCGGCATGCGACGCGCCTGGTTCAATGAAAACCGATTGGCGTTCAGTCGGGCGACGACGATCGGCACTCCACGCATCGCGCTTCCGACCGCCGTGGTGGGCGCCAGCAGCATCGATGGCACGGTGGCCGTACTGGGCGGTTCGCCCTTCGATGTACCGGAAAACCGGCAACAGACTGTCGAGGGAGCCAGTGAGTGGGCGTGGGCAGGAAGCACGCCAGCTCACCGATTCCGGGCCATCGTCTGGGGGCGGGGAGATCAACGACATGATGCCGGTGTGCGGGACCGCTGGGGAACATGGCGATTCGCTTCGATCGATGATTTTGCCAACGACCGTCCGACACTGTTCACGCGCACGATCGAGCCACGGCCACGAATGGGCACGGCATGGAACGGCGCGATGGCGCTTGCCCATCAATGGCGTGCCAGCTCCACCCTGCAGGTGCTCTCGGGAGTCCGGATCGAGGGGAACACCTTTGGACGCATCACTTCCCCTTCCATCGAATTGATGGAATCGGTCGATGGTGATGCACAACCGGTCACACGCATACGGACCGACCTCTCACCGGCACGTGTGCACCTCAGTCCACGTCTTGGTCTCACCTGGCAACTCGGCGGCGGCGACGTCCGCAGCGCACAGATGTTCGCGAACTACGGCACCGTGGTACGCCCGTCCATGGGCATACTCCGGGCGGGGATCGGCGAGTTCCGTGACCTCTTCGATGCGTCGGTCGTTACCGCCGCCGGTATGGGAGCCGGCCCGGACAGCCGGGCCCGATCACTCGTCTGCGTGGGCGCCGCAACACCGATACCGAACTGGGAAACGCTGCTCGCCTCGCCGATGACCACCCCGGACCATTGCCTCGGCGACGATCCGGTCCTGTCGCAGCGTGCCGCGGACGTGCGCTTTCTGTCTCCCTCCTACGATGCTCCCAGGGCCTGGCGCAGCTATGTGAACTACTCCCGCAACGTGCATTCTTTTCTGGTGCGTGTCGAAGCCATGGGAGCCATGAATCTCGCGCTGCCGGGAGTCGTGGACCGGAATTTCACGACGGCCGGCGGAATGCTGCTCACCGACGAGCATCGCATGCTGTTCGTTCCGACTGGTGCCATCGACACCAGATCCGGAGCAGTTTCCCCGACATCGAGCCGACGCGACCCGCGCTACGGCAGCCTGCGGGAACTGCGCAGCGATCTCCGCTCGGAGGCGGCCCAGCTTTCCCTTGGCCTGACCTCGGACATTTTCCGGTGGCGATCGCAGTTCTATTCGGCCACGTGGACCATCCAACGCGTGCGTCAGCAGTATCGGGGCATGGACGGAGGCAATGCCGGCGATCCCATGCGGGTGGAATGGGCCCGCGGCGCGAATGATTCCCGTCATGTCGTTCTGCTGCAGGCGGGATATACACTGCCGCAACAACGGGGAACGTTCACGCTCTTCGGGCGCCTGCAGTCCGGACTGCCCTTCACGCCCATCGTGCAAGGCGACATCGATGGTGATGGGGTGACCGGCGATCGGGCATACATCTTCGATCCCTCCCGTGATGCCGATGCCCAGCGGGCCGCGTCGATGCACGGGCTGCTGGCCACGACGGACCGCATCGGACGATGCCTCGCCTCCCAGTGGGAGACCGTGGCCGCCCGACAGAGTTGTTCGGGGCCATGGACCATCACGACCAATGCCCGGTTCGACTTCACGGTGCCTCCGGCGTTTGGCGGTCGCCGATTGCGTGCCGCCGTGAATATCGAGAATCTGGCCGGCGGATTGGATCTGCTGCTGCACGGCAACCATCCCCACGGATGGGGCAATACGACACCGGTGGATCCGGTGTTGCTCATCCCCCGTGGATTCGATCCTGTCGCCAGGCGATTTCTGTATGCCGTCAATCCGGGGTTCGGAGGCATGCGCTCAACGCGGGCCATGTCCCGCAATCCATTCCGGATCACGCTCGACTTCACCATCGATCTCACCAGGCCGCTCGCCGAGCAGCGCCTGGCGCGCACGCTGGAGCCGGTACGCCGCAATGGTCGATGGGAACAGCCCACGGTCGCGGACATGGAACGTGTCCAGATGCGCCAGGTCTCGAGCCTGCATCGGCTTTTGCTGTCCTTCGCAGACACGTTGTTCCTGCAGCGGGATCAGATCGATCGTCTGCGTGAAGCCGACTCCGTGTATCAACGCGAGGCCCGCGCGCTCTTTCAACCGCTGGCGGCCCGTCTCGCGGCATTGCCCGCCTCGTTCGACGCTCCGGCCGTTCTCGCGGATATCAGAGCCGTCGAACTGGCCTATCAGCGACGGTTCTGGGCGCAGCGTGATATCGTGCGAGGTATTCTGACGCCTCTGCAGGCCAGCGTGATGCCCGAGATCGCGAAGATGATCATGGCCTACGAACTGCCATCCGATCCCCAGCGCTGGCCCCGGTGGTTCTTCGCCGACGATGGATCGGTTGCCGGAGTGGGTCCTCCACCGTGAGGGGGGGTGAATCGCTAGACTACAGGGGTCGCTCCATATACGCGCACATTCTCCAAGAACCGCCGTTGACCCCGTCTCCGCAGCACCCGCCGCCGCTGCCTCCACTCTCACAGGAGGAACGCGACCGCTACCGGCGCCAGCTCGTGCTGCCGTCGTTCGGTGTTCCGGGTCAACAGCGCCTGAAAGCGTCGCGCGTGCTGATCGTGGGGGCCGGCGGGCTCGGCTCGCCGGCCGCCCTCCATCTCGCGGCCGCCGGTGTCGGAACCATCGGCCTCGTGGACCACGATGTCGTGGACGTCACCAATCTCCATCGGCAGTTGCTGCACGGCACGCAGGACATCGGGCGCGACAAGCTCGCTTCCGCGCGGGACCGCCTGCAGCAGATCAATCCGCTGGTGCAGGTGGTGACGCACGACTGCTGGCTCACCTCCACCAACGCCCTGGAGATCATTGCCGGATACGATCTGGTCATCGACGGCACCGACAACTTCGCGACACGCTATCTCGTGAACGACGCCTGCGTGTTGCTCGGCAAACCCAATGTGCACGGGTCGGTGTTCCGCTTCGATGGACAGGCATCGGTCTTCGCCATGCCGGACGGTCCCTGCTATCGCTGTCTCCACCCGGAGCCGCCACCGCCGGAGATGGTGCCGAATTGCGCCGAGGGCGGCGTGCTGGGCGTGTTGCCCGGCCTGGTTGGCACCATCCAGGCGACGGAGGCCATCAAGGTGCTGACGGGAATCGGCACGTCACTGGCAGGCCGGCTCCTGATGATCGACGCATTCACCATGCAGTTCCGCTCCGTGACGATCGCCCGCGATCCGGCGTGCCCGGCCTGCGGCGCCAGGACGCTCACCGCGCTCATCGATTACGACCAGTTCTGCGGCACACCGGGACTGCATGCGCTGCCGGACGCGCGGGCCAGAGAGATTGCGCCGGCCACGCTGCGCACATGGCAGGCACACCGGGAGCCGTTCGCACTCGTCGATGTACGTGAACCAGCGGAGACCGCGCAGGGCGTTATCGCGGGAGCCCGTCTCATCCCGATGGCGAGACTCCAGGAAGCACTGCCGACATTGCCGCAGGATCGTCCATTGGTGCTGGTGTGCAAGAGTGGCGTGCGCAGCGCACGGGCGGCGCGTCAGCTCGAGGCGGCGGGATTCACCCGGGTGTTTTCACTGACCGGCGGCATGATGCAGTGGGAGGAGCTGGTCAGTGACGAACACGCTGAAGAACACGCGGCGACTGACAATCAGACCACCAGCACCTGAGGTATACCGCTGACGCGCACGGAGAGAGCACTCACTTCACGGGTGCGATGCGATACACCACCAGTGCTTCCTCACCGGAACCCCTATCGCTCACACGGGCCACGAGGTGCCCATTGCCGATCTGAAAGACCTGCAGGTTCGACGGCAGCAGAAGCTGGCCCAGCGGCTTCCCCTGGGGCGTGTAACGCTGGAGTACGGTGTTGGCATCGCCGAGCACGGAGGTCTGCAGCCACAACGCCTGCTCCGTCTGGTCGAAGAAAAGACCACTGTAGAACGGCACCGTGGTCACGGGCGGCAAACGACGCAGCATCGTCCGCGCCATCTCGTAATCGCGCTCCGTACCGCGGATCGACGTGGCCCAGTACTCGATGGCCGCATCCCGATTGGCCTGCGTGGGGGCGCGCGATGGGAGCAGGACATCGAATGCCGAGGTGCGCTTCCTGAAGAAGTCGTACTTCGTGACGAAGGCACTGTCTCCAGCGCCGTAGTACACGCCTCCGTCGCCAAGTGCCAGTTTGATCGACGCACCCAGTGGTCTGCCTTCGTCGACGAACATCGGCCCGAGCTTGCCCAGCGATGCGCCATCATGATCGAACAACTGGATCGTACCGCTGGCGGGACCGGCGGACTTGCGGTCACTCGTCGGCACGACCATCGCCATCCGTCCGAGTGTATCACACTGCAAAATCGTGCTCGCGATCACCGCAGGCGTCCGGACACGCACGGCGGGAACCGTCGTTGTGTTGCCGTTCATCTGCACGAACGTGAGTCGATTGATCATGTAATCGTGCACGACCACTTCGTTCCCGCCGCACGCACCGATCCAGCGGAGCGCGCGAAACTCCCCCGGCCCTTCCCCATCGCGTCCGATCGAACGTTGCGGACGCCCCGCCGCATCGAAGAAGTGCACCTGACGGGACCCGTTGTCGGCCACGGCGACGACGCCATTGGCGAGCCGCACCGCGCTCGTGATCTCCCCGATCTCCAGCGACCGACCAGGCGCCGAGGCGGGAATGGTCAGGATGCGCTGCGCCGTAATCCGATCGGCGGGCGCCTGCGCTCCGGCCGGCCTGGTTCCGACGACCAGCCCCAACCCGACCACCGCAGCCGTACTCAGCAGTAACTTCGTGGACCAGTCCGAGGCAGTCAGGCGGGCGATGCTCCAACGGGACGGGTCGTATGAAACCAGAGTCATCTCAGGGCTCCTGGAGGTCGGGGGTCCTCCACACTAGCGTTTCCGGCCCACTGCACAAGCGTATCGGGCGAGTGGGCCGGAAACTTATTCCACGCCACGTTGGCGGCGCCGCTTTCGGGACCGTACGTTGGATCATGCCCCTATTCGGAATCGATCGTCCGCTCGATGAGCGGCACCTGTTGAACATCGTCGGCATCTCGCCCGGCCGCCCCGTCTTCCTCGCCACGGCCACAGACAACAGCACCGTCGTCCTCAAGAACGAGGTGCAGGTCCACGCCAGCGATCCGCACAACATGAAGATGGCGCTGAAGGTCGCGAAGACCGCCAGCCCCGCCGGTGCCGGCAAGACCCTCACGTACCTCGAGGTCCAGGCCGTCCAGAGTTACTTCGAAACCAAGAAGTACATCTCCGAAGTCACCATGCAGCCATTGCCGCCCGACGTGAAATACCTCGGCGACATGCTCGAAGCCAACGGCATGTGGTACAAGATGGCCAAGGCCGAAGGCATCGTCAGCATCGAGGACGCGCAGCAGCGGGCGGCCAACGGCAACAAGACCGACGTGCGTTCCATCGCCGCGGCGTTGTCTGCACACGATGGACTGGAATCCCTGGGACGCATCATCGCCGCCGACCTCTGGAACGGCAACAACGATCGGTTCTCGCCCAACGGCGGCGTCGACGGTCATCGGGTGCTGGTCAATGCCGGCAACGTGCTGCTCGCATTCCATGGCAATCAGAACACGCTCAAGCCCATCGGGCTCGACGCGTACGAAGCCATGGGGATGTTCCGGAATTACCAGCAGACCATTGGCGATCTCGAAGGCGTCGACCAGTGGGGTGGACGATTGCTCGCCAACACGGCCGCCAGCAACCTGGCGCTCAAGACCTTCTGCGACGATGCGGTCGCCGATATCGAGGACGTGCTCGGCCCCCGCAATCGCAAGATCCTCTTCGCCAAGACACGGCGCCTGCCCTCGAACGCGTCCAACCGCCTCCAGCAGGGGGTGTTGTCGGGCGCCATCCCGATCCGGACGAAAATGCGCATGCTGGCCGGCCGCGCCAATCCGTCGCCGGGTCTCATCAGCCGCCTGCAGACGCTGGGCTGGTGGCCGTGAGCGACCTCTGAATCAGAGGTGAGTCACACGCGATCCACGTCTGACTCACCTCTGATTCCCGGCTCACTTCGATTTTTTCTTCGCGGTTCTGGGCTTCGGCATCGGCAGTGCATCCGCCGTCACCTGAAGCACTTCCTGCAAACGCACCGGATCCTCGAGCAATTCGTCGAGGATCCGGTATGCTTTTGCGCCCGGATAGGGCGCACCTTGCGGCAGATGGTGCACCAGCGGTTCGGCCGCCGTCGTGGGTTTCAGGAAGACACAGTTGTCGCAGACGAACAGCAGCACCTTGCCATCGAGATAGACCGCGTACTCGCCGAACATCCGGCGACTCGTGACACGCGCACCGAGACCGATGCGCTCGTGCACAAAATCCATGAACTCTCTGGATGTGGCCATCGCCGGGGTCATCCCGCCTTGAGTGAGGTCCGCAGACCGTTCAACAACATCTGCACGGCCACCATGACCAGCAGCATCCCCATCAGCCGCTCCATGGCGATGAGTCCACGTTCACCGAGCATGCGGAAGAGCGATGTGGACGACAGCAGAATGAGCGCGCTCAATGCCCAGGCGATCGTCATGGCCAGCATGAGCAAACCCAGCGATGCTCCGGCCGCGCTCTCGAGCAGAAGCAGCGTGGCCAGGGTCGATGGACCGGCCACGAGTGGAATGGCCAGCGGCACGATGAAGGGTTCCCCTTCGAGCCCATCACCCGACGCCGCGCCATGATCGGGGAAGATCATGCGCAACGCGATGAGAAAGAGCACGATGCCGCCGGCGATCCCCACGGCCTCCGGTTGCAGTCCCAGAAAATCGAGTAACGACCGCCCGAGCAGTGCGAAGATCACCAGGACGGCGTAGGCAAAGGCAATCTCACGCACCAGCACCCGACGACGGCGTTTGGGATCCACCGTCTTCAGCACCGACAGGAACATGGGCACGTTCCCGAGGGGATCCATCACGAGAAACAACGTCACGACCGCGGCCATCACATCCATCAGCGCAACTCCTTCCCCGGCCGGGCCACGGAATCCGCGGGCACGGGACGCATGCGGGAGAAGGGATACCCGCCACATCCCGTGCGTGGAGTCTCCCGTTTCGCCGCCGGGGTCGCGCGCGCCGCATCCGCCGAGGCAGCCGTGTAGGCGGTCAGACAGAATCCCCACGTGTACGGCGCCATGCCGTCGAAAGGCATCCAGTCGATGCGCGTCCACAACAGGCCGTCCTGCACATTGCCGGCATCGTTCCGTGCGATGAGGAAGCGTTCGGCCACATGCCACTCCACGATGTGGTACTTCGTGCGCGGCAGATGCTCGAACAGCGTATCGGTGATACGGAACGCGTTGCCGTAGTCATCGCGGAATGTCCCGAGCAATTCCCGCGGGCCCGTTCCGGTCGTCGCCTGCGCCGGCATCGACCGGGGAAGCATGCATGTGAGTACCGCGGCACTCACGAAGGCCCCTGCAAACACCCGCGCGAAGCACCGGAACCGCCGTCGCAATTCGATCATGCTGCAATTCTACATCGGAACTCCATCACCGGGCACGGTGATGGGAGGTGAAGGGAAAAGCGCGGACTCCGTTACGAAGACACCCGCATCAGGACATCCACCTCCCGCCGCGCATCGGCGAGTCGCTGCACGTCTTCGCCCAGCAGCCGAGCCGCATCGATGAGCGTCGTGAGCGGCGCCAGATCGCTCGTGCCGGCATGCAGTCGTAGCAGGTCGAGGCGAATGCCTTCCAGTGCCGCGACACTTTCCCGCAACTGCGCGCCAGCGGCCTGCCGGCGTGCGGCCAGGACATCGGCTTCCTGTGGCGCGGATGCCGACAGCGCGGCGATCACATCCATCTCCGCCCGCGCAGCGGCCGCCCGGGCTTCCAGCATCTCCACCATGGCCGGCAATTCGTGCAGTTCGGCCCGATAGGCGGCCGGCAATGCCGCAAACAGATCGCCCGCCGCCACACCGAGAGCCACTTCGGTGGCACGAAAGGCGTCCGGATTCAATGCGCGCTCCGGCGCACCCAGCCGGCGCGCCCACCACTGCCCCACCCGGCTGTTCCAGAGACGCTCGCGTATGCCCGCCTGCCACCACGAACGGAACCGCGCGGGAACGAACGGCACGTCCAGCGCATTGCTCACGGCTCCCAGCACCAGCGTGGTCAGCACCGGCGCCACGAAGAACACGGGAGGAACCCAGCGTTCGTGAATGATGCCGCTGACCACCAATCCGAACGTGACCGCGAGCCAGGTGGCCGCCACGAGCGTCGCCACGCGCAGCCTCTTGTGTGAAGTCGGTTCCGGTTCGCCGCGTGTGAGTGCGTCGGCCTCCATCCGTTCACGTCGGGCCACCTCCAGCGCCGCGCGAAGCTCGCCGAGTGTATGTCCTGCGCGAAACTGACGATGCGCCTGATACAGGTGATAACCAACCACCGGCAGGAGCGGGGCCGCCGTGATGACCGCCAGGACCACGATGTCCAGGGGACCGTCGGGCCGGTTTCCCGTCACCCAGGCAATGAGATTCGCGGTCGTCAGCACGCCGAATCCGCCCGCCCACGCCAGATACGGCACGAGCAGGGGGTTGCCCGCATTCAGCCAGGCGCGTAACGACGGCGCGAGTGTCGGACGCACATCGGTGGGTGGGGCGAGCGCAGCCGCCAGCGCCTCACCGTCCTGAAAACGCGCGGCCGGATCGCGCGCGAGACAACGATCGATGGTCGCGGCCATCACAAGCGGAAGGCCGGGCGCAACGGTCATGACACCCGGCATTGCCTCCATCGCCGTACGCCCCGGCACGGCGGGCAGAGCGCCCGACTCGACAGGCAGACGACCGCTCACAGCCAGATAACCCACCACACCGAGCGCGTAGATGTCACTGCGACCATCCACGGCGGTGTTGGCGATCTGCTCCGGACTCATGAAGTGCGCCGTGCCCATGATCAGACCGGCATCCGACAGCGCTCCCGCCTCGCCGACGCGTCGTGTCTCCGACTGCTGCGCGATGCCGAAGTCGGTGACGAGCGCCCGTCCCGTTCCCGTCTCGAGCAGAATGTTGTCGGGCTTCACATCACGATGCACGATGCCGCGGCCATGGGCATACGCCAGCGCCCACGCCACTTCACGCAACACCCGTCTCGCGTGATCGGGCGCCAGGGGGCCGTGCGTGCGGAGTCGTTCACCCAGCGTCTCTCCCGCCACGTACGTCATGACGAAGAAGACGAACCCACCGGCTTCGCCCACCCGATGAATCGGGACGATGTGCGGATGGGACAACCCCGCCGCCATGCGGGCCTCGCGCAGAAACCGCTGGCGTGATCCCTCATCGCTCGCGATGGCCGGTGGCAGCACCTTGATCGCCACGTCCCGGTCGAGGTGCACATCCCGCGCGAGATACACGATGCCCATCCCGCCGCGGCCCAGCTCACGCTGGAGGGAATACTCTCCGGCGAGCGCCGCCTGCAGATCGAGGAATTCGGGAGGGGGATGGGTCACGGAATCCATAAAACAAGTACTTTGCATTATAAAGCAAAGATCCCGGGGCCGGCAATCCCGTGCTCAGGGAGTCTGGCCCAACCGCCCCTCGACCCACCGTTCCGGCCAGCCGCGGGTGGCCACCGCGGCCGTGATGTAGCCGCCCAGCAGGGCCGCGCCGCTCGCCAGCAACGACGGGATCTGACGCGCCTCGGCCCGGGTGCAATCGTCGCAGCCATCCGTGCCGATGGCCTGATAAACGAGAACCCCGGAAATGGCTCCCCCGATCAATCCGGCAATCCATCCCCGGCGGGCGCGGCCCGGAAATCCCTGGCTGATCTGGATCTGCGAGACCGCCGTCCGGGCGTACCCGGAGCGCACCTTTTCACACGCCAGCCAGAGCGAGTCATTGGCCAACCGGTCCACCCGTCCCGTGAGACACCCGCCCGGTCTGGTCACATGCAACGTCAGACGTGCCCGCTGGCCTTTTTCCACGGCGACCGTGTCGGCAGACGGCGACGGCGTCATGGGCAACGCCATGGATGGCGCCACCACAGGCCCCATCACCGGCGCGACCATCGGCGACATCACGAGTGCCGCCGGCATCATGTCCGGTTGTGCCGACACCGACAGCGGCATGCCCACAACGCCCATCAATCCGGCGACGCCCGCAAGGCTCCACGTCTTCATCGTCGATCCTCCTGCCTCATCTACGCCCGTGCACGTCGGGATCCGTTCTTCACGAATGCCGCCAGATGTTCACCCGTGAGTGTCGATCGTGTACCCACCAGCTCGGCCGGCGTGCCCTCGAAGACGACCGTGCCACCGTCGTGCCCCGCTCCCGGTCCGAGATCGATGATCCAGTCGGCATGCGCCATGACCGACTGGTTGTGTTCGATGACGATCACCGATTTGCCCGAATCCACCAGACGATCGAGCAACGCCAGCAACTGTTGCAGATCGGCCAGATGCAGCCCCGTGGTGGGTTCATCGAGCACGTAGATCCCGCCGTCGGTACCCATGTGCGTGGCCAGCTTGAGTCGCTGCCGTTCTCCTCCCGACAGGGTCGTGAGGGGCTGTCCCAGCCGGAGATACCCGAGCCCCACGTCGGCCATGCGTTGAAGAATGGCATGCGCGGGCGGTGTCTTCGCTTCGCCGGCACCGAAAAACTGCACCGCTTCGTCGACCGGCATGTCGAGCACCTCGGCGATGTTCCGACCGGCCAGCGTGTATTCCAGCACCGACGCCTGAAAACGTTTGCCGCCGCAATCTTCGCAGATCGTGGTCACGCCGGCCATCATGCCGAGGTCGGTGTAGATCACCCCCGCGCCATTGCAGGAGGGGCAGGCGCCTTCCGAGTTCGCGCTGAACAGCGCGGGCTTCACCCCATTGGCCTTCGCGAACGCCTTGCGAATGGGCTCGAGCAGATCGGTGTACGTGGCCGGGTTGCTGCGACGTGATCCCTTGATCGGTGTCTGATCCACCGACACGACCTCCTCGCGGGGGCTCACCGATCCGTGAATGAGCGAGCTTTTTCCCGAACCGGCCACACCGGTCACCACGACCAGCAGACCGAGCGGAATATCGACGTCGACGTTGCGCAGATTGTGCGTGCGTGCGCCACGCACCTTCAGGGTTCCCGTGGGTTTGCGCACGGACGATTTGAGCGTCGCACGATCGTTCAGATGCCGACCGGTCAGCGTGTCGCTCTCCCGCAGCGCATCGACCGTGCCTTCGAACACCACCTGTCCCCCCGCCGTGCCCGCACCGGGACCGAGATCGACGACCCGGTCGGCGATGGCGATCACTTCCGGCTTGTGCTCCACCACCAGCACGGTGTTGCCCTTGTCCCGCAAACGCAGCAGCAGTTCGTTCATGCGCTGGATGTCGTGCGGGTGCAGTCCGGCGGTGGGTTCGTCGAACACGTACGTCACGTCGGTGAGCGACGATCCGAGATGGCGGATCATCTTCGTTCGCTGGGCTTCACCTCCGGAAAGCGTACCCGACGGCCGGTCGAGACTGAGATAGCCCAGTCCGATCTCGACGAACGAATCGAGCGTGTGCTGCAGCGATGCGGCCAACGGTGCCACGGCGGGGGCTTTCAGTTCCCGCACCCACGCCGCCAGATCGTTGATCTGCATGGCGCAGGCATCGGCGATGTTGATGCCACCGATCTTCGACGAACGCGCCGCCTCGTTGAGACGCGTCCCCTTGCAGTCTGGACACACCGTGAAGGTGACGGCCCGTTCCACGAACGCGCGGATGTGCGGCTGCAGCGCCTCCACATCCTTGGACAGAAACGACTTCTGGATACGCGGAATCAGACCTTCATAGGTGAGGTTGAGATTGTCCACCTTCACCTTGGTCGGTTCCTTGTGCAGAAAGTCGTGCAGCTCCCGCTTGGTGTACTTGCGGATGGGTTTGCCGGGATCCAGGAAACCTGACGACGTGAACGTGCGCACGTACCATCCGTCGGCGTTGTATCCCGGCACCGTGATCGCGCCATCGGCGAGCGACTTGTTCTCGTCGTAGAGTTGCGTCAGATCGATGTCGGTGACCGACCCCATGCCCTCGCAGCGTGGGCACATGCCCCCCAACTGCGTGAACTCGCGTTTCTCGGTTTTCCGGTGTGCGCCCTTCTCCACCGTGATCGCCCCCACCGCGCGCACCGACGGGATGTTGAACGAGAACGCGTTGGAGGGTCCGATGTGCGGCTTGCCCAGACGGCTGAAGAGCATGCGCAGCATCGCATTGGTATCGGTGACCGTGCCCACCGTGGAGCGCGCATTCGCGCCCAGGCGTTCCTGATCGACGATGATGGCCGTCGTGAGTCCCTCGAGCACATCGACTTCCGGGCGCCCCAGCGACGGCATGAAGTTCTGCACGAACGCGCTGTAGGTCTCGTTGATGAGTCGCTGTGATTCGGCGGCGATGGTGCCGAACACCAGCGAAGACTTGCCCGACCCCGATACGCCCGTGAACACGGTCAGCCGCCGTTTCGGGAGCTCGACACTGATGTCCCTGAGATTGTTCTCGCGCGCGCCCTGCACGCGGATCGTGTCGTGCCTGTCGGCCGGATGTCCCGTCGCATGTCCCGTCGCATGTCCCGTCGTATGCGCCGACACAGATGTCGATGCAGATGCGGACGGGACCGGATTCCGGCCGGTTGCGGCCTTCTTCACACTCATGCGAGGGTGCCGAGGACGTCGATGAGCTTCGTGCCCATCATCTTCCAGCCATAACGTGCGCCGCCGAAGTTCTGCTTCTGATCGGGACGGAAGCCCGCCTGCACGATATCGAGCCGGGTACCCGACGCGACCGGTTGCATGGTGATCGTCACGACCGTGTCGATGTCACCCACCACCCACGCCCAGCTGATCTTCTTCTCCGGTTCGATTTCGAGATAGCGGCAGTTCACCACGCCATCCCACCCCGGTTGCGGCTGCGTTTTGAACTGGAATTCGGCGCCCGGCTGCAGACGATGTCCGACCGTGGGCAACAGCCACTGCGTGAGCAGATCCGGATCGGTGAGGGCGCGCCAGACCTTGGCCGGCGCGTGTGCCAGTTCGATCTCGAAGGCAATGGCGTCCGTCTGCGAAGGGTCGGTGCGATCGACGAGAGTCATTGGTCCATGGTCTCCAGCAGGCGTTCGAGGCGATCCACATGATCGGTCCAGAAGGCGCGGTAGTGCGCGATCCAGTCGACGAGGGGTTTGAGGCCGCGCGGTTCCACGCGGTAGTACACACAACGGCCCTCGCGCCGTCCCTCGACGAGACCAGCGTCCTTGAGCGCGGCCAGGTGCTGGGAAACGGCCGGCTGCGAGATATCGAACCGGGCGGTCAGATCCTTCACGGCCGCCTCGCCGCGGGTGAGCGACTCAAAAATCGCCCGGCGACTGGGATCGGCGAGGGCCTGGAAGACCTTATCTGCGACGGAAGGCGCGAGTTGCATGGTCAACATATAAGTCAAAACTTATACGTTGTCAAATCCCGGCGTTCAGACGGCCGGACTGCCCCCGAAATGCTGCGCCGCGCAGCTCTCGCACATGCCGTGAGTCACGTTGACCTGATGCTCCGACAGATACTCCTCGATACGCCGCCAGTAGCCGTCGTCGTCGCGCACGTTCTTGCACCACGCGCACAGCGGCAGCATGGACGACAACTGATGCACGTTGTCGAGCGCGGTGCGCAGATCGGCATTGCTCTGCCGGAGATAGGCCACGAGTACGCCGACGAACAGCGCCACCATGAACAGGCTCACCTCCACGTCGCCCAGGACCTGCACCGCCGCGAACTGTCCCGCATTGGCATCGACGGCCGCATGGGTGGCCAGCAGCGATCGTGAGGCGTGAAAGACCCCCTGCAGCGCCATCACCAGCGCCGGAAGCCGCATCAACTCCCGCAGGCGGGGGCCCGAATTCCAGAGGACGAGCGCGGCCGCCACGGACAGGGATCCCCAGATGATGCTGTTGGAGACGGCCCGCCATTCCCGCAACGCCGGCATCGATCGCAGTGCCAGCAGCAGGAGGAAATGCACCGCCACCACACCACCGATCCACCGGGTCTGCAGCGTCCGTCCGGCACTGCGTTGCGCCGCCAGCAGCAGCAGCGCATGCCCACAGGTCACGGTGATCGTGGGCAACATGCGCGGCACGGCATCCGGCGGCAGCATCGAACGCGCCACGAACAGCAGATCCGCGGCCGTGAGCGTCCATGCCGCCACGATCCACAAATGCAACGACTGTCCCGATGACTCCAGACGCCAGTACTGACTCATCACGCCGGCCAGAATGACGCCGATGAGCAGGTTGATCAGATAGACGACGGTTTCCTGTGACATCGCGAGCGGGGATCGACATCCGGCGACCGGCCGAAAGCGGCTGGTCGGTCCTGCGGAGATCCCCGAATCTACTTCAAATGACCAGCCCTGCCCAAACCGGTCGGAGTCGACCATCGGTTTTCTGCGACGCGGACACATAATCTGCGCCCACAATCCATCCGACTGTCCGTTTCGATTCCCGGGTCCATTCTCGGATCCGATTTTCAGATCCGATTATCGGATCCGCTTGTCGGGTTCGATGTCAGGAACGCAGATTGATGTATGGGTACCAATACAAATTCGCGGACCATCGGACAGCCGCATGCGGTGCGCCCTCAGGGGACACGCTCCGACGGGACTCGCGCGCTCGATGCGCTGCGACATCTCGTGCGCGCACTCGCCGGATCGTCACGGGCGGTCGAAGCGGGCACCGGCATCTCGGGGGCGCAGCTCTTCGTGTTGCGCACGCTGTCCGAACAGACACACCCGGTGAGCGTCAACGATCTCGCGGAGTTGACGCTCACCCATCAGAGCACGGTGTCGGGTGTGGTGACGCGGCTGGTCGACCAGGCGCTCGTGAAACGCACCCGCGCCGCCGGTGATGCCCGGCGGGTGGAGCTGGTCATCACGGCGCGTGGGCGGACACTGCTGGGCAAGGCGCCCCCCACCATACAGACACAACTCGTGGAAGGCATTGCCCGCCTCCCGGCGGCACAACGTCGCACCCTGGCCGACACACTCGAAGCCTGGCTCGACGCCTCGGGCATCGACCGCGGCACCGTCGTCATGTTCCACGAACACGACGGTCGCTGAATCATGGCATCCGATCCCTTCGTCACCGCCGATCATCGGGTCCCCGACGAATACCTGCCCGTCGACCGACGCACGATCGTCATCTGTGCGCTGGCCATTCTCATCGCGCTGGGGGCGGGACTGGTGTCGCGCATCCTCGTCGCGCTCATCGGCCTCATCACCAACATCGCGTTCTTCCAGCGCTTCAGCTTCAGTTTCGTTTCACCGGTCGATGCCCACGTGGGCGCCTGGGTACTGGTCATCCCCGTCATCGGTGCCCTGATCATCGGCGTGATGGCCCGATACGGCTCCGCCGCCATTCGGGGACATGGCATTCCCGAGGTCATGGAGAAGGTGTTGTACGGCGAGAGTCGCATTCCGGCCCGGGTGATGATTCTCAAACCGGTTTCGGCGGCGGTGGCGATCGGTACCGGCGGACCGTTCGGTGCGGAAGGGCCGATCATCGCCACCGGTGGAGCCATCGGATCGCTGGTCGGACAACACATCCCCATGAGCTCCGACGAACGCAAAGTGCTGCTCGCCGCCGGCGCCGCCGCGGGCATGTCGGCCACCTTCGGCAGTCCGGTGAGTGCGGTGTTGCTCGCCATCGAATTGCTGCTGTTCGAATACCGTCCGCGTTCGATCATCCCCGTGGCGCTGGCATCGGCCACCGCCGCGGCGGTGCGCATCGCGTTCGAGGGAACGGGTGCCGTCTTCGCCGTCCCCGTGTTTGCTCAACCCAACGGCAAAGCGCTGGCCGTGTACGCGCTGCTGGGCGCGGTTATCGGGGTGCTGGCCGCCGGCATCAGTCGCTTCACCTACCGGATCGAGGATCTGTTCGAACGCCTGCCCGTGCACTGGATGTGGTGGCCCGCCCTCGGTGCGATGGTCGTCGGAATCTGCGGGTTCATCGAACCGCGTATCCTCGGCGTGGGGTACGTGAACATCGAGGAGATTCTGGCCGGCGATATCGCGGGCCGGGCGCTGGTGGTGCTCGTGATACTCAAACTGCTGGCCTGGTCTTTCTATCTGGGCAGTGGCACCAGCGGGGGAACACTGGCGCCGCTCTTCACCATCGGCGGTGGTGTCGGCGCGCTCGCCGGTGCAGGGCTGGCCAGACTCGTTCCCTCCTGGGGACTCGACGCGCGCATGTCGGCGCTCGTGGGGATGGCGGCCACGTTTGCCGGCGCATCCCATGCGCTGCTCGCGTCCATCGTGTTCGCGTTCGAGACCACACGCCAGCCGGTGGGACTGCTGCCATTGCTCGCCGGCTGCACGGCCGGATATCTGGCGGCTCTGTTGTGGAGCCGGCACTCCATCATGACGGAAAAACTCGCCCGGCGCGGCACGGCGGTGCGCACGGAATACCAGGCGGATCATCTCGCCCATGTGCTGGCGCGTGATGCCGCCAGTCGGCAGGTGGTCGCGCTCGACGCGGAAGAATCGGTGGGCACGGTGCTCGATCGCCTCGACACCGGCGCCGCCACCTCGCATCAGGGATTCCCGGTGCTCGACGGCGACGGGCTGCTGGTCGGCGTCGTCACGCGACGCGATCTGTTTGCCGGCGACGGCACACAGACGGTACGCACCATCATCCGACGTCCACCCGCCGTGGTGTATGGCGACAACACCTTGCGGGATGCGGCCGATCTCATGGTGACCGAAGGGGTGGGTCGGTTGCCCGTCGTGGAGCGGTCGACGCCAAGGCGGGTGATCGGTATCATTTCCCGCAGCGATCTGCTCGCCGCACACGCCCCGCGATTGGCGGCGGGTCGCCGTGACAGACACCTTTCGACCCGGAAGTGACCGTGGCTGTGCAGCTGTACGGATTCAGGTCCTGCGACATGGTGCGCAAGGCCATGAAGTGGCTCGACACCAATCAGGTGACGTATACCTTCTTCGACTATCGCCGTGAAGCGCTTCCGCCCACCGTGATCGACGACTGGTTCGCGCGTGCGGGGTGGGAGCAGGTGTTCAACCGCAACTCCACCACGTTCAAGGAACTGCCGGAGCAGGAGAAGGTGGGGATCGACGCGCGTCGGGCCAAGCGGATGATGCTCGCTGAAACAAACCTCATCAAACGACCGATCCTCGATACCGGTGAGAGTCTGCTGCTCGGATTCAAAGCCGATCAGTGGGCCCAGGCGCTCGATCTATCGTAGGACATGCCCGTTTCTCCCTCATCCGAAGCACCACCGCCGGAGGATTCCCGGCGCGCCCGTCTGCATCAGATCATCTTCGAGGCCGACACCTTCGCCGGCCGGGCCTTCGATGTGACCCTGATGATCCTCATCGTCGTGAGCGTCCTGACGGTGAGCATGGAGACCATGCGCGATCTGTCTCCGCGCACACAGAGTGCGATGGTGGTGCTCGAATGGGTATTGACCGCGGTCTTCACACTCGAGTATGTCCTGCGGCTGATGGCGGTGCGGCAACCATGGCGGTACGCCACCAGTTTTTTCGGCATCGTCGATCTGCTGGCGCTCCTCCCAACCTGGCTGGGCCTGTTCATTCCGGGCGCCCAGGCGCTGCTGGTGGTGCGGGTGCTGCGTCTGCTCCGCATCTTCCGGATTCTCAAGCTGGCGCGTTTTCTGTCGGAAGCGGAGCGGCTCACGCATGCGCTGCGCGCCAGTCTGCGAAAGATCGCGGTGTTTCTCTTGTCGGTGGGCACCATCATCGTGATCGTCGGGTCGATCATGTTCGTGGTGGAGGGCCCCGAAAACGGCTTCACCAGTCTGCCGGTGTCGATGTACTGGGCCGTGGTGACGCTGACCACCGTGGGGTATGGGGATATCGCGCCCCGTACGGCACTCGGTCAGATGATTGCGTCGCTGGTGATGATCCTGGGATACGGCATCATCGCGGTACCCACCGGCATCGTCACCAGTGAACTGACGGCCAACCGGTTCCAGCACGGCGTGTCCACGCAGGCCTGTCCGGCCTGCAGTGCGGGCGGCCACGATATGGACGCGAAGTACTGCCGGGTGTGCGGAGCGACACTGTAGGCGACAACACGGGGTAACGTCATGACGAAGCTCGACTTCAAGAAGGAGTGGCGCCATCTCTACGCTCCCTCCGCACAGGAGGTGGTCGAGGTCGATGTGCCGCCGATGCATTTCCTGATGATCGACGGACAGGGTGATCCCAACACGTCCCCGGCCTACACCGAGGCGCTGGAAGCCCTGTTCACGCTCTCGTACACCATCAAGTTCGCGGTGAAGAAGAGCGCGGGCGGTGTGGACTACGGCGTGATGCCGCTCGAGGGGCTCTGGTGGGCGGACGATCTATCCGTGTTCACCACCGCGGATCGCACGCAGTGGCAGTGGACCATGATGATCATGCAGCCGGACTTCGTGAGTGCCTCACTCGTGCACGACGTCACACAGGACGTGGCACGGAAGAAGAACCCTGCGGCGCTTCCCCTGGTCCGTTTCGAGTCTTTCCACGAAGGCCGCGCGGCGCAGATCCTGCATCGCGGTCCTTTTTCCGAAGAAGGGCCGACCATCGCGCGGGTGCATGCGTTCATCGAGGCCGCCGGATGCCAGCTCACGGGCAAGCATCATGAGATCTATCTCAGCGACATCCGCAAGGCGGCACCGGCGCAGTGGAAGACGATCGTGCGGCAGCCGATGCGATGAACTATCGGCCCTCATTGAAACAACTGTCGAGCAACACCGCTCCGATCACACCTACCGCATACGCCAGCAGATCGCGCGGATCGAATCCACTCCCCAGCACGAGTCTGCCGGGGAGGGTCGCCCGCACCGCGTCGATCGTCGGCGCGTGATACAACTGACTCACTTCGACACCCAGGCAGATCGTATAGGCGACCGCCCCCCGCACGGCGAGCCGTACGGAGGGCACCAATGCACTCACCCACCACGTGATCATGACCGCCCACAACGCATCGCCCGCGACATCACGCAGGACCGGTCCGAGCACGGCACCCCGCAAGTGCACGATCAACCCCACGGCAATGGTCATGACCGCCAGCACGAGATAGTTGGTTCGTGTACGGGTCATGACCGGCACGGGTGGGACCTGACCGAAAGGACGTTCAGGGCTGGATCGGCGACTTGCCGGCACCTTCCTTATACACCACGCCGTTCTTCATCACGAAACTCACCCGCTCCATCGCAGTGATGTCCTTGGTCGGATCGCCGGGCACCGCCACGATGTCGGCGAGTTTGCCCGTCGCGAGTGAACCGATCTCGTGGTCCCACCCCAGCAGCTTCGCTCCGTTGAGCGTGCCGGCGGTGATCGCCTGCATCGGCGTGAGTCCGCCCCACTGCACGAGCAACGTGAACTCGTGTCCATTGGTGCCATGGTCACCGACACCGGCATCGGTGCCCAGCGCCATCGGAACGTTGTACTTGCGCGCGTACTGGCCTGCCATCCGCATCGCCTGCGCGGCGTCGAGTGCCTTCTGTGCGCGGAGCCCTTTCAGCACGCCACTCTTCGCGGCCTTCTCGACGGCCTCACCCGCACTGAGCGTCTGCACGAGATAGGTCTTGTGTTCGGCCATCATTCTGGCGCCTTCCTCATCGAGAAACGAGCCGTGTTCGATGCTGGCCACACCGGCACGGGTCGCAATCTTGATGCCCTCGGCGCCATGGGCATGCGCGGCGACCTTGCGTTCGAGCTTGGTGGCTTCGTCCACCATCGCCTTGAGCTCTTCGTACGTGTACTGCGGCACACCCACCGCGTCACCTTCGGAGAGTACGCCACCGGTGGCGCAGGTCTTGATCACATCGGCGCCATACTTGCTCTGATAGCGCACCGCGGCGCGCACCTGATCGGGGCCGTCGGCAATTCCCGTCTTGAAATCGCCGTCGAACAGCCCGGGACGATAGCCGTTTTCATCGCAGTGACCGCCGGTGATACCGATCGAGTGCGCCGCGACCCGCATGCGCGGACCGGGGATGACACCAGCGTCCACCGCCTTGTGCAACGACACATCCATGAACTCGCCGGCCCCCACGTTGCGCACGGCGGTGAAGCCCGCCATCAGTGTCTTCCGTGCGTTGACGGTGCCGAGGATGATGCCCATGCCGGGATAGTCGCGCGCGGCCGATTCCCCGGCCTCGGGATCGTTGAGCTCACGACCGATGAGATGCACATGGGCGTCGATGAAGCCGGGCAGCAGTGTCGCGTCACCCAGATCCACACGACGGGCCCCGGCCGGAATTCTCACACTCGCCTCGGTGCCGACCGCGACGATCTTGTCGTCGGTCACCACCACCACGCCATTGGCGATCGGTGCCGCCCCGGTGCCATCGATGACGCGCGCGGCCTTGAGTACCACCGTACCGGCGCCTTTGGCTTCCTGGGCAGCAAGTGGCGCGGCGAACGGTGCGGCGGTGACTGCCAGCGCGAGAGCAATACGAACGGAACGGGCAAACATGCGCACTCCAGGGATGGGGAAGACTCCACGACGTATGCCTGGCGGGGAAGCCATGCCGACGCTGCAGCAGGCGCGCACAGGCCATGGGCACGACCAGGCATGCGTGCCTACCATAGCCTGCCCATTCGCGGCCGGCAATGCATGGAGGCGGCTGCGGAGATGGTGGCGACCTGTTCGCGGAGCCAGCGGGTCGCTGCTGCCGAAGGCACCGATGACTGGAAACGCCATACCGGCCCGCGCAGCGACGATCACACCGAACCAGGCGAGCAGCAACGCGGAACACAAAGCCGCGATGCGCATGTGCGGTGGGAGTCGGCCGGGAAACGCACCACCCATCGTCAGCTCGCCCCATGGCGCACCTGCCACGAGCGCCAGTTGGAAGAGGATGACGACGATCGTCAGTGCGACGAATGTTTTGGCGGTGAAGGGGATCGGTCGTCGCAATGAAGTGAGACTACATCACGGGGTGTCGGCGTGCGGTCGGCCAAATCTGCATCTGCCACCGAGCGCCACGACAGCGGTCGCCATCGCCATCATGAAAAAGAGTGCCCAGACCCACCGCACCGGCGAGGATGAAACGAACCGTTGTCGAGTGCCTCGATGGCATTTCGTGTGTACCTTCCACCCGAGCTGAACTGCGCCGCTCCCATATGCGTGCATTCCCACCTCCGCCCCGCCATCGACGCATGACAGGATTTCTTCGCGCCATCCCGATGTTGCGGACGACCTGCATGGTTCCCGCGCTGTTGCTCGCCGCGATGACGACTGTTCGCACCGCAGCGGCGCAGCAAGTCGCTGATTCCGCGTTCGTCGCACACACCGGCGCGCCTCGCTGGAAGGCGGGCGAAGGTCCACTGCTCGTGCTCGATGAAGCGCACCACAACTTCCACACCCTCGATGGGCGATACCTGACGTTCGGGCGCATGGCGACCGGTATCGGCTTCCGCGTGCAGCCGCTCCGTCGGCAATTCTCGGACGAGGCGCTGCGGAACGTGTCCGTTCTGGTCATTGCAAACGCCCTGAACGAACGCAATGGATCGGGAAACTGGACACTTCCCACTCCCAGCGCATTTGATGCCGCCGAAATTGCGGCCGTGGTGCGATTCGTCGAACAGGGCGGCGGTCTGCTGCTGGTGGCTGACCACATGCCGTTTGCGGGCGCGGCGGAACAGCTCGGTCGGGCATTGGGCGTGCAGTTCGTGAACGGTTTTGCGTTTGCCTCGCCCGAAAAGGATGCGGAGAGTGTTCTCGTCTATCGGCGCAGTAGTGGACTGCGGTCCCCACTCATCGGCGCCGGTACGGTCGACTCCATCGTGGCATTCACGGGATCGGCGTTCCGTCTGCTGCGTGGCGGCGTGCCTCTCATGACACTGCCGCGCGCGAGTCATATCTGGCTGCCGAAGACGGCGTGGGTCTTCGGGGACACCGTGCCCAGCATACAGGGTGAGGACTGGCTGCAGGGCGCGGCGCTCTCCATTGGAAAGGGACGCGTCGTCGTGCTGGGAGAGGCCGCGATGCTGTCGGCGCAGCGCGCCGGCGCTCAGCGTGCGCCGATGGGCATGAACGAACCGCGCGCGCAGCAGAACGCGTTGTATGCGGCACAGCTGCTTCGGTGGCTGGCCGGTGAAGGCCGTGCCATCGCGCCGTCGCGGGAGTGATGGCCAGGGTCCGTGGCACGAAAGAAGAAGAGAGCCCGGATTCTCTCGTCTTCTCTCATGCCTCCCTCAGCGCTTGCGCCGCCGCAATCCCGCCACCGCCAGCAGCCCCGCCGCGAGCAGGGTCACGGTTGCCGGTTCAGGAACCGTGACATTGGGGTTACCGGGATTGCCGTTCCCCGGATCTCCACTCTCCGCGAGCGTGCCGAGGACGCCGTAGGAGAAATCGTGGTCCACGACGAGGTAATTCTGTGAGCCGTTGATCCACGCGATGCCCTTGTTGTCCGCCTGGCTGTTGATTCCACCCGTCCCTCCGGTCCACGAGGCATAAGCCCCCACGTAGGAGGCGGCAGTCTCGATCACCACCGGAGCGATCCCGATCCAGTAGCTTCCGGGTGCCAGGAAAAATTCTGGCAGAATGAGTGTCGCGAGGTATTCCTCGAACGTCGCGCTGCCGGTGAAGCTCCGCCCGGTGGCTACCTGAGTGGCCGAAACGACGGAAGAGGCCCCTCCAAACAACAGAGTACCGGCGTTTCCTTCGGACATGCCACTCCTGATCTCCCAGAAGGCCGATGTCCACGGCGCCATCCCGTCGACAGCAGGCTGATAGAAGTGCCCGAACAGTCCGGTGACGTTCCAACCATCACCGCCAACAGTGATGTTGTCGTACATCACGCACCCGGTCGCGAGACTGCTGCCCTTGGCCGAACAGGTGGTTCCGCCCTGATGGTCCCCCTGGTAGACCAGGGTCTGGGCAGCGGCGGGAGAGGCGGTCGCGAGTGCCGCCAGGAGAAGGAGTCGACGTTTCATCATGTGAGCCCGAGTATGGGTGAGAGTCGGTACTCCTCCCCACCGGAAGGCGGGGGAGTCCGTGCCCGACACGCGCAGATCCGGCTCAGAGAGGCTCACGTGGAGACGTGGCCCATACAATCACGCCAATATTTAAGTATTTACCTAAGTATTATTCCACGGTGCAATACCGACAGCAGATCGGTCGACATCGCCTCACAATCCGCCTCACATCCGGGCATAGAAGATGTAGTCCGTCATGGCCGGTGTCCCGCCACCCTGACGCGCCAGCAACGCCAACTGGCCGCGATGATAACTGCCGTGCAGAATCACCTGCCCGAGAATCTCCGCGACCGTGTTGTGAAACGAGTGCCCCGCACTGTTCTGGTACTCCACCACCCGCGTGAGATCACCATCGGCGGCCGTGCGCAAACCGGCCACACTGACGCGTGAAAGCGCCGTCGCCTCGTCGAGCGACAGGGATGGCCACACCGGATGCTCCGGCGTACGACCTTCCACACGCGCGCACCAGGTGTGCGCGGCACCCGCCAGATGTGCGTAGAGCCGCACCGATTCGGCGTACTGGGCACTGTCCTGGCCAAGCGACGCCATGGCGGTCAGCGCCCGGCGGTCGGCCCACTCGAGATGTTCGAACAGAATGGGGAAGTTCATGGTTGGCGCTCGAAGGAAGAAGGCAGGGGAACCATCGTCCCGAGCCGTGAGTGCACAGGTCTGCTTGGCGAACCGCGGTCTCCGTCAAACATCGCCGTGCAACCGAAGGAAGGGTGCTCCTGTCACAGACAGAATCGACGGTGGTCCACCAGTCCGGCCGGTGACCACTGGTTTGACATCCTCCTGATCCGCTCATGTCCACATCGTCGTTGCATCGCGGCATCGCCATCTCCAACGTCATGATGTTCGTGACGCTGATCGTGTTGCTCACCACCGGTTTCCGCCGCGATCAGCGCGCTCCGGAACTGACGGTCGAACGCCTGAACATCGTGGACTCCAGCGGCAGGACACTTCTGGTTCTCGCCAATCCGGCCCGACTGCCTGGTGCCACTTTCGGCGGGAAAGAATATCCTCCGGCCTGGGTGGAACGCACGCGCTCGGCGGGCATGATCTTCTTCAACGAGCAGGGTGACGAAGTGGGCGGCCTGATCTACGAAGGTTATCCCCGCGACTCCTCGTACCAGGCCGGCGGCCAGCTCTCGTTCGATCAATGGCGACAGAATCAGGTCGTGGCCATGCAATACGCCGACAATGGGCGACAGCGCCGAGCGGGACTGGGTGTCTGGGATCGGCCGACCGATGCTCCCCTCTCCGAGCAGTTCCGTCTGGCCGAAGCCGTGAGGCTGGCCCCTGCAGGCTCGCGTCGCGATTCCCTCGAGCGCGAACGCCTTCGTACCCGCGAGCGTGTGCAGGGTGCACAGCGGCTCTTCGTGGGCAGCCGCGACCGTACCGCGATGCTCGAACTCCGTGACCCGCAGGGGCGTGTCCGGGCACGCCTCGGGGTGGACTCCCTCGGCGTTGGTCGCCTCGAATTTCTCGATGACCGGGGACAGGTGAGGAACACCATATCCCAGAGCCCCCGGTAAGGACGCGGGCGTGGCTGCAGGAGTGACGGCCCATCATGTGCACGGTGACACACGTTCGTGGTCGGATGCTTACTGCCGACTCGCGAGGGAGTCGGCAGGCGGAGCACTGACCGGACGTGCCGGCCGGCTCGAGTTGTCCATGTCGGAGAAGATGAGCCACGGCCCCCCGGGTCGACGACGGAGGGTGAGCGTGAACTTCCCCACGTCCTCCGGGGAATCCCCGTATCCGTAGGCACCGATGATGTATCCAACCGTGTCCCCGATCGCGGTTGCCAGCGCCCGAAGCCGGAGCGGGCTGCCGCCCTGACCGGTGTACGCTCTCTGGATTGCCGTGTGCCCACGCACCGGCGGACGTCCTCCCTGCAACACGAACCCGTCTTCGTGGAACAGCGCGGCCAGGCCAGCCGCATCGCCTCGGTGCCAGGCGGCTTCGTAGTCACGAAGTACCCGGTCGAGCATGGGCGGCAGCGCCACTGAAGGAAGAGCCGAAGGCGGCGGCGACGCGTTTTGTGCACCCAGGCCGCCGGTACCGGCAAGAGTGGCGAGGAATGTCACAGCGGATATCAGGCGCATGGGAGGCTCGGGGATGTCATGTCATGCGTACTTGGCGGCCCAGCGAGTGAGCATCTGGATAGCACCGCCCACATCTTCGTCCGGCAAATCGATCTCGCGCTGTGTCGTCGTCACATGTTCGAACAACGAAGACGCCTGTCGGATCCGGGCTCTCACCTTGGTGAAGAGCGCATACTCGCTCCATCCCTTTTCCGTCCCTTCACCGACAGTCTGCTGGACGGCTGTACTGAAGCCATAGAACGCAGCCCACGGCTGCCATGCCGGGATCGACTTCATCGAGAGCAGCCCACGCCACGGCTGGACTGGAGCGATATAACGAAGTGGACGGCCTTGACGGGTGATGACGAATCCAGCGTGCGCAAGATCGGTCAGCGCTGCACGGACGGCAACCTGCGTGTAGCCGGCAAGCTCCGCGAGTTCTTTCACCGGCAGCGGCTTGTCTTCGTTGGTCAGCAAGACCGCAAGGATGTCTGCCTTCACACCCACACCAAACGCCTGTCGAAACCTCAGGAGCAATGCACACGGATCGGAGAGCGGCACCCTGATCGCACGCTTCACATCCGAGGTCACGTGCCGTGACACCGTTTCTGATTCTGCGGCCACGTCCACTTCTTCATCGGCATCTCCCAATGCCTGCCACCGGGGATGCTTCGCCAGCATTCGGGCCGTGCAAAGGAACTCCGACGATGGAAATCGTTCATCGACCTGGGAGCCCTCGCATGAGCCTGGCCGCCAATGTCGGTGCCAGCGCCGTGATGAGCAGAACGATCGGCCAGAGATTGCCACCCCTGAACGTGTACGCCTCGAACAGCGTGGACCAGGACTTTCCCTGCCACCGGCCGAAGGAGAACTCGAAGGCCAGTGTGAGCACGAGCCAGCCAATGCCGATGCCCCAGAGGTGCGAAGGGCGACGCGTTCCCAGCCACGGCAGGGAGAAATACGCGACGCCGACGATCAATGCCGAGAGCAGGATGCCGCTGAGCACCAGACCGACAGGAGCGCCCAGCTTCGGGATCAGGACGGCTTCACGCAATGCCCCGTTGGCGATGGCGAGCAGCAGGATGCCGGCCCAGATCGCAATGGCCTTCGAGATGAGAGCGATAGACATCGACCGTGGTCGGTATCGATGAGATGACAGATCATCCTTGGTGCGGTCATGCGGCCCCACAGCGGAGCGATCATGCCGTCCTTCAGCCAACATGAGGACGCGGTGGCGACTTCGCAAATCACGACCCCGGAGACGATGGTTGGTACTCGCAAACAATGGTCGTGTTGCACGTTCCCTCAGTCGCGTCCTCGAACAAGACGCAGCCGCCCAGCAAGTACGATCGCCATCACACCGAGCACGGCGGCGGCAAAGATCGACAGACCCGGCAACGTTCCGTGGCCACCGCCGAAGGCGAGGAGCGCGCCAATCGCGATGCCCTGCACCACCACCTGCACGAGCAGGAAGCGCTGAAGCGGCCGCACGAACGCGGCCATCTGCATGCGCCCATGCCACGGGAGCTGCCCGGCGAGACTGCCGATCACGTGGAGCAGATGCACGCCCGCAAGCAGCAGATGGAAGACGACATCCGTGACCGACGGTTCGCGCCACAACTGGCTCAGGCCAAGAATGGAGAGCACACACCATCTGGGGATCACGTTGGACGCGAACGTTCCCGCGACAGCCAGCAGCAGACCGCCACCAAGCCAGAAGGGCGCTTCGAGCACGAGCAGACACAACCCGGCCGCCACGGCGAGGAAGGCGAGATGCACCGTCGCCGTCGGCACCCATGGTCCGATCGCCGGAACGGATGCGCGCGGGCGGGCAGCGTCCATGCCGCTGCTCATCGCCGCCTCCGACCCGCGCGGGAGAGTGCGCGGAGGACGGCGATGCGGGATGGTTGCTCCGCATCCTCCTGCCAGCGGAACAGCTCCACCCCATTGGCTCGCACGTCGGCAATGCGCCGGCGCCGCTCCGCCATCACGATGCGATGCGCAAGCCGCGTGTGTTGCCCGCTGCCATCGAACAACGGCGTCGGCAGCACGTCGACCGCAATGACGCGATGACCGGCCGCGCGCCATCGCAGTGCGATCGCGGTGACATCGTCGTCGAGGAACGTCGAGAACAGGTAGACAATCGCGCCGTTGGGCACGATGGGCGCCCGCCGTCGGCTGAGCCATGTGCCGGACGGCCGACACATCGCAATGCGCCGCAGGAGCCGCTCGAGTTGCCGCTTGCCGGCCCCGGCGTTCACCACGCCGTCGTACGCGGCGAGATCGATCAGACCAACCCGGTCGCCCGTGCCGATGGCCGCGGTCGCGAGTGAGGACGCCGCCTCACGCGCCAGATCCATCGACGTGAGACCGGAACCGTCGCCGGGCCTTCCCGACCAATCCTCGATTCGCTCACCGACATCTTCGCGACTGTCCATCACGAGAATGAGGGTCGCATCCGATGTCGCGTCGGTCCGACGCACGTAGAGATCGCCGAACCCCTGCGAACGCCGCGCGGTCGCCTTCCAGTCGATGCGCCGCAAACGATCGCCCGGCGCATACGGATGCACATCGCGGAACTCACCGCCGTCGCCCGGCCTCGCCGATCCGTGAATGCCCGTCAGACCGGTGAGTCGATGCGGCAGCGGAACCGATCCAATTGGCACGACGGCCGGATCCACCACCCGCTCCACCACGGCCTGCGGCACCGGTATCGACAGCCATCCGCTGTCCACACCAATCAGCCGGCAACCCACCTCCACGACCCGCTGACGTCCGGAGTGCACGATGGGGAGACGCCCGGTCACGGTGACGAGATCCCGCGCCGCAAGAATCAGTTCGTGACTGGATGAACCCTGCGGCGTGATGCGCAGATGAACGAGTTCGGTACCCGCCGGCGCCTCGACTTCGATCCGATACTCGAAGTGACTCGTGAAGTGGTCCGTGGAATTGCTCGTGAAATTGCCCGTGAAATTGCCCGTGTTGTCATCGCCTGCACGCCGCGTGACGTCGACGCGCATTGTGCTCCGCGCTCCGGCGCGCGGCTTTCGGTCGAATCCGATGGCCGCACAAGCCAGGAGTGGCAGCGCAATGAGCACGACGTCCACCCGACTCGCCAGCGTTCCGATCAGGGCGATCAACAGCCCCAGCGCCAGCGCCACCTCGAACGAAGACGTCATGCGCCACTCCGGGCGGACCATGATGTCGACCGTTCGCACAGGAGCACTCGGCCCAGCGGAGTTCCCGGTCACGCGCGCCGTACGCCCGCGACGAGCGGACCGGGAACGCGCTCCACGATCTCGGCGACAATCCGGGTCGCATCCATGCCGGCGGCCCACGACTGTGTCGTGAGAGACAGACGGTGGGCGAGCACCGGGATCGCCACGCGCTTCACGTCTTCCGGCAGAATGAAGTGGCGACCCGCAATCACCGCGATCGATCGGGCCATCAGCAGCAGCGCCTGCGAGCCGCGTGGCGACGCACCAACCGCGATCGCCGGATGCTCACGGGTTGCCTCGGCGAGATCCACACAGTAGCGCACGACATCCGCATCCACGGTGACGGTCTCGACGCCCGCCTGCATGCGCACGAGCGTCTCCGCGTCGATGACCGTGGCGACATCCGCCCGCTCGCGTCGACGTGCCACGCGGTTGAGCAGCACCTGCTGCTCACCGTCGCGACCCGGGTACCCGACGGCGAGCCGTATCATGAACCGATCGAGCTGCGCCTCGGGGAGCGCGTAGGTGCCCTCGTACTCGATCGGGTTGGCCGTCGCAATCACGTGGAACGGGCGTGGCAGCGGAAAACTCTGTCCTTCCACCGTCACCTGTCCCTCGGCCATCGCCTCGAGCAATGCCGACTGCGTCTTTGGTGCGGTGCGATTGATCTCGTCGGCGAGAAAGAGACCGGTGAACACCGGGCCGGGGCGGAAGTCGAATGACATCGTCGCCGGCGCATAGACGAACGAGCCCGTGATGTCGGCGGGGAGCAGATCCGGTGTACACTGCAACCGACGGAAGTCGATGCCGATCGCCGTGGCGATGCTGCGCGCGGCAAGTGTTTTGCCGAGCCCCGGGACGTCCTCGAAGAGTGTGTGACCGCCGGCGAGAATGGCGGCGATGGCGAACTCGATCGCCGAATCCATCCCCACGACCGCGGTCGCCACCTCGGCGCGGATGCGTGTCACGAGCTCGGTGATCTCGGGAACGGTCAACGGGGCGGTGGTCGTCGGTTCGAGTCGAGTCATTGTGATGGGAGGGATTCGGTGTGGAGACGCTCGACGGCGTCGAGGCAATTCACGATGGCCGTCGTCGTGAGGGGGTTGTCGTCGTTCGGATCGAGAACGCTGAGGGCATCGGAGCCGAGCAGCGCGACCACGGCATCGTGTGGCCCAACGACGGGGTCGACACCGCGAGCGCGCAATTCGGCCACGAGCAGTGCGCGCATCTGACGCAGCATTCTCCCGCGAGCCAATCGGTCGTCGCGTTCCTCGATCACCACGGCTCGCATGTGTCGCGCTATCAGCGGACGGGCAAGGCGATCACACGCCGCGAGCGATTCCTCCATCATCGGAATGGCCAGACGGATACCACGCGGCGTTTCGCGCCCGGGTGGATCCCACGCTGGAGGTTCCTCGGATGTCATGGTGGCGAGCACCAGCCCCACGGAGCCGATCGCCAGCACCATGGCGACCGCCCACAACCAGTCGAGTCCCAGGAACCATGCGACGAACACACCTGTCGACACCGCGGCCATGACGGCGGCCCACCTTCCGATCCGCCGGGCGCGAGAGTGCGCGCGCTGCATCACCACCGGGTCCGTCATCAGCGCACTCCCGTGGCACGGCGGCGCTCGGGAAAGTCTGCCTGCCAGAGACTGACGAGCACTTCGAGTGAGTGGCGGGCGGTCGCGATTTCGTCCGCATCAGGGGTGTGTTCGCCGAACCGCACCCGCTGATACAGGTTGAGCAGCACGGCGATCGGTTCGGTCGATTTGCGTGACCGATACAGAATGCGTGCGGTGAATTCCGAGGCGGTTTCGGCGGGACGACGGTGGAGGCCGGCTGCGGCTGCGGCATCCTCGAGCCCCTGCCAGGCCTGCACGACAGCGTTGCCGAGATCCCGGTCGGAGGAGGAGAGCCTCTCGATGGCAGCAGCCAGTCCCGACTTGAGGATCTGTGCATCCGTTTCACTGAGCACCCCGGAGTCGGCGCGTATGCGCGCGGCATTCGTCTTGGGTGGGCGGCGGGTGAGGTGACGAATCCAGCGCCCGACCAGGAACGCGGCGAGCACCGCCAGCACCCATGTCGCCCAGGTGGGCCAGCCATCGCCCGGCGGGAAGCTGGGGTCCCATTCGATCGTGACCGCTTCGACCGGGATGCGCTTCGGTCCAAATCGCGGCCCCGGCGTCCAGCGAGGGCCAGCGGAAACCGCGGGCGCCTGCAGCCCCACGGCAATCACGAGTGCGAGGCACGCGGCGGCGCACGCGAGCAACGTCGGCATCGCCAGCCGGGAGCCGGTCTGCCGAAGGGCGTCCTGCGTATCTACCGCGTTGGCGCGGGCTTTGCACTCCTCATCATTTCGCATGCGGCACCAGCGTACATCGTTCGGTTCGACATCGTATTATCGGAGCGTGACGTCTGCATTACGATTCAGTGAACAGTGTTGGCTGGGCAGCGTGCGACGAAGTCAGTCTGAAAGACAGGCCGCAGCGTCCGGATCGCCCACCCTCACGGCACGAAAGAATGTCTGGGGACCGGTCCCGCCATTCCAGTTGCTCTGATGGCCCGTGCCGCTGTAGGTGTTCCCCTCGAGGGTGCCGACGAGCCTGAATGAAGCATCGGGCGATCGATACAGGACGACCTGCGTGACGGAGCCATCCAACGTCCATGTCGTGAAGCTGCGGCCGATGATGCCGGCATACAATTCCTGACCGTTCACGCGCGACTGGTTTCGGCGCAGTGTGAAGCACGCGTTCACGGACTTCGCGATTCGCACGAGATAGAGATCACGCGAAAGCGGTGCGTAGGCGCGATTCGCGATCGTGTCGATGTGAACGGCATCGCGAAACAGCACCAGGGAGCCTCGCACGAGGCCACTGTCAGACTCCGTGCACCGGCCGGCGCAAATCGTCAGCTGGTACACTCCGGGCACTTGTGCCTGTATCGGCGCACGACCGAGGCCGAGTCCGATGGCGAGAGCCAGTACGAATCTGCTGTGCATGAGGTCAGTCCTCTGTATCGCTCGTCGAGGTACACGTCGACGTGCCGCTATTGGCCCCGGCACTGGGTGGCCTGCCATCCGCCACCAGCCTGTCGCTCGCGGAACTCCGGGCGCAATTCGCTGCGCGCATCGGAGCGCAGCAAATCGCACGGATCGAACCAATGCCGCGTGCGCGCGGTCGCAAGAATCGGTGGCAATGTGCCACTGAATTCCGGATTCCCGGGACAGCGATGATGCCAAAGCGCCGCACGATCGGGCAGGGTGTCGAAACACAGCAATTCCTTGACGCCGCCATTGCAATTCGTCGCCACGACGAGCACCGATCCTGGCAGCGCCTGATCTGCATTGACGAGACGCAGCACGAGGTCGTGATGAAATTCACCCTGCGTCCAATGCTCGACGTGTGCAGCGATGCCGACGCTCTGCTGCAGCGCGTTCAGTAACGCGCCAAGACCGAGGTGTTCCGTAAACGCTTCGAGAGGTACGGGCATATCGGACCCTACGTGCGCGGAAAGATGGAAGTGACAGGCCGGTGGCCCTTCCTTTATTCTCCATCTTGGGCAAGAAGGTCCGCGGTGATCTGCCGAACGACCCGAATGAGCATCCCCCCGCGCTCGTTACCTGCCTGGTTTCGCCGGGGTCGGTGTGCCAACGGTCCTGCAGGCAACCAGGAAGACCCCCCGTGTTCATGGCATGAGTGTCAATGGATCGCCCGGGTGTAGCAGATACCACCCGGTGTGACCGTCGCGGCCGGGGTATACGGATGATCCACGGTCGAGGATGCCGACAGGATGTGCCTGACCGGAAAGCCCTGCCACCGCAACACGTCGGCGATCAGCCCGCGATGGCAGCGCCACCAGACCGCCTCGGCGCACATGATACAGGTGCGAAACCCATACACGCATGCCTCGAGCTCGAGGAGCCCCTCGGCGAAGTCCTCGGTCTCCATGTAGTCGGCATATCCACGAAACATCGGACTCCGCCACGCGGTGTTCGGGGAATTCGGGACGGGGCGGCGGCGTCCGCCCAGGGATGGAAGCGGGAGATACAACATGCCCACGAGGCGGAGAGACTCCTCGAGGGTCGTGCTCGCGAATTGTGGCCAGCGTCGGGAACCAGGATACCGGCGGACATCCACCAGCAACTCGATCCGGTGCTGCTCCAGGAGCTGGAGGAACTCGGCGAGGGTGCGCGTCGAGTGGCCGATGGTCCACACGGTGGGCAGCATGAAAGGAAGCTAGCCCTTATGTGATTGCCGCGCAGTTACGCGAGCCAGGTGTAGATCAGGTCGAACGCCCCGAACACGACCAACATCGCGCCGAAGATCCGTTCGAGCACGTGATTCCGGAGATTCAGGGCGAGCCGGGCGCCGAGGTAGGCACTGGGGATCGCGCTGAGCGACAGCAGCATGACGATGCGCCAGTCGATGTGTCCGAAGTACCAGTGTGCGATCGTCCCGGGGATCGAGAGGCCCGCGGCGACCATGAGGCTGCTCGCCAGGGCGCGCTTGGTCGGCATCTTCAGCACGCGGATGAAGAGAGGGCCGAACAACACGCCGCCGCTGTTGGCGAGCAGGCCGGAAAGAAAGCCGACTCCGACCGCCACGCCGCCGATCTTCCAGGCGGGGATCACTCGCTCGAGCTGCTCTTCGGTCGACTGCTTGCCGACAAAGAACGAGATGCCGAGCGCCAGAACGAAGAGCGCCGTCAGGAGCATCAGCGCTCGTCCTTCCAGCCAGTCGCTGTAGTACGAACCGAGAAAGGTGGCCGGTATGCCAAAGAGGATCGACGTGAGCACCACGCGGCGATCGATGACGCTGTGTCGATAGTAGGCGAGCGTCGCCGAGAAGGTCGTGGGAAGCGTGGCCGGCAGCGGCGAGGCCAGGGCGGCGAACGGCGGAATGCCGGCGAAGATCTGGAGCGCCGGGGTGGCGATCGCGCTACCACCTTTCCCGAGCAGGCCAGAAAGGAACCCGACGATCGCTCCGATGAGCATGATCGTCCCGGAGTGAGCGAGCATCATGACGCAAGATACTCGTGCGTGGAGGCCACACGCCTGCGGGTAGCCGGCCAGGTCCGCGAGTTCTCTCACCGGCAGCGGCCTGTCCTCGTTGGTCAGCAAGACCGCTCCTGTCGGCATCTGGCTGATGAGGGGATTGGCGGAGGAGTTGCGCGTGTCTGGTATTCCCCTTCCGCCCCCCTGTCATGACTGATCCTGCTGCTCGTTGGTTCCGCCTGGCCTGCATCGGTTCACTCTGTCTGCTCAGCGCATGCGGAGGCGGGGGCGGGGCGGACAAGTCCACCGGTACGCCCACGGCGCCCCAGACCCCCACCCCGCCCACTCCGCCGGCCACCAACGTTCCCGCTTCGGTGGCCATCGTGGCCGGTGACGCCCAGTCTGGTGAAACGGGCACGCGTCTGCCGATTGCGCTGTCGGTCCTGGTACGCAACAGTGCCGGTACGCCGGTCGCCGGTGTCGCCGTGGAGTTCAGCATCGACTCCGGCGGCGGTTCACTCAGCAGCAGCACGGCGACGACCACCGCCGAGGGCATCGCCACCAGCGGTACGTGGACGCTCGGCGCGGTAGGCAACAATGTGGTCATCGCGCGGGTGGCGTCGCTGCCGGTGGTACGCTTCCGCAGCATCGCCCAGGGGCCCGCCGTGCGCACACTCATCGAGCGCACCATGGTGCCAGTTGGTGGTGGTACCATCACCTACCGCAAACCCGGTGATCCGCTCGACGGCCTCACGGTGACGATCCCGGCGCAGTCGTATGCCACGGCCACCTCCTGGACCATCACCGCCGATTCGGTCACGCGTCCCACCCTGCCAGACGGCTTCGCGCAGGTGGGCCCCACCCTCACCGTGGACAACGGATCCGCACACGCGGACAGTGTGCTGTCACTCACGATGCCCACCAACGCCGGCGCGGACGACGCGGTGGCGCCGTTCTACTTCGACGCCGCCACCGGCTATCTCGAGCCGATTCCGATCGTCGAGCGCAGCGCGGGCGCGGTCGGATTGGCCACGCGGCATTTCGCGCGTGACTTGCTGGCCTTGCCGGGTGTCGATCCCGGCGTGAGTGCCGCGCGGCATTCACTGATCGGACGGGCGGCGCTGGGGGGATTTGGGGCCGTCAAAGTGGTGTGGATCAAGACGCCACGCGCGCAGCTCGCCGGCACGTTCTCGTCCGGTTTCATGGTGGGACGGGACAACTGGGAATTCGTGAATCGCGGCCACTTCGCGTCACCACGTGGCAGTTGCGAAGGCATGAGCATCACCGCGCTGCACTACTGGTACTTCGTCAAGCGCAATGGTGCACCGCCGCTGTACCATCGCTTCGACAAGTCCCTCACGGACCTGCTCGACAACGTGCAGGGCGAACGCTACGCGGCAGCCGTGCAGGCGGATTATCTCGCGTATGCCGCAGCGCACGGGGACCAGGTCGTCAAGCTCATCGCGCAGGCCACGCAGCGCGGGACCAGGCTCGAAGAACTCACCCCGAGCTGGATCGTCCTCACGCTCAAGCTGCTCAAGCAACCGGTACTCATCGGACTGTCCGCCGCCAACGCCGGCCATGCCGTGATCGCGACGGCCGCCACGTACGATCCGGGCACCGCCGTCACCACCGTCACCTTCATCGATCCCAACGTGCCCACGCAGGCGCGCACCATGCGCTTTCAGGGTGGCACGCTGACTCCGTTCAGCCTGGCAACCAAGGCGAATGTGCCACCGATCACCATCACCGGTGCGTATGCGCTGGCGGTTTCGGCGGAAGTGCCGCTCGCGGACATCTCGCGCCGATGGGCGGAGTTTCAGCAGCAACGGGCGGGTGCCGATCTCTATCCTGCCACCTATCGCCTGGAGTACCGCAACGATCTGACCGAAAGCTGGGAGCGACTTCCCGACACGGTGCGTACCACGGCCGAAGTCCTGGCCCTGCGCCACATCTGCCCGTCATGCAAGGCGCCCACCACGGGTGGTGCCGCCAACGAACATCCGCTCACCATCTGGGATGGTGGCGGTACGGAAACGCTGGGCCGCAACACCATCGGCAACAGCCCGGGCCTGACACGGTACTATGCCGAACTCGAAGCCTTCACCAACGTGGACCACGCGCTCTCCGCGCCACTCGATGCCCGCGTGTTCACCGTGTTGTACAGTCCCGTCGAGGTCATCACGCCGGACACCAATGCCACGGTGGGCACGACCGAGACGTGGCGCGTGAATGCAGGTGCCCTGGCCGGCGCCGGCGTGACGTACACCTGGCGATGGGATGATGGCACGCCCGATGTCACCACCAGCGCCACGACACTGGCATTCACGCCGAAACGACCGGGTGTCACCATCGTGACGCTGCTGATGAAGGATGCCAAGGGCACCCTGGTGGCGCGGGTGGTCACCAGGCGATTGGCCAAGGTGGCTCTCGCGCTGGCACCCGCGGCCGGCGTGATCTCGCGCAATGTCCCGGTGACATTCACCGTGACCGCCGTGGGGTTCCCACTGTCCTCCTTGCCCAGGCTCCACTTCCTGTGGATCGCCCAAGGGCCCGGGGGAGCCATGGAAGAAGAGAGCAGCCAGCCCACGCTGACACACACGTTCACCGGCAGCGGCAGCACCAACGTGAGTGTGTATGCCTACGTGGTCAACGAAGCGGGTGACGACATCCCCATCGGCAAGGTGCTCGACCAGGAGTATCTGGTCAGCGACATCCTGCCCACGTGGAAGTTCACGTCGTTCACCGTGGAGGTGGACAAGTCCGGCCCCAACCCGTGGCTCACCAATCCCTCCATTGGGAGTACGACGCACTTCACGCGGCCGGAGCAGCTCTGGAGTGAAATCCAGAGTGGCGCGAAGCGCGGAGGCATTCTCTTCCTCGAACGCGATTCCACCTTTGGCACGCGGAACCGCACGCCCACACTCAAGCGTCGTGGCATCTACTTCGTGGACACCGATCAGCCCCTGCTCTCTGCCGACGATGTGGCACGCTATCTCGACGTGCCGCCGGCGGGCACCACGTTCAACACCAGCGGCTCCCCGCAGGTGCGTGCCAATTGGTTCGCCAATCCCGTGGCACCATTCCGCGCGGCTGACGCCGGAGATCTCAGCGAGAGCTATGCGCTCACGGGCACCATCGCCGGCGGAAGTCTGATCAGTACCGTATGGAACTGGCAGTTCAGCACCTTCAAGGGCAACGGACTCACCTTGTGGTTCCCGTTCGAGACCCGACAGATCAACGTCACCTTCAACGGTACCACGGCGACCGGCACGGTCACCGTCATCAGTCGCGACTTCGATCATTCGCTCGAGGTGCTCCCTCGTCCGGAGACCAAACGCTGGACCATCACCGCGCGCTTCACGGCGGAACGTGTGAGGTAGCCACCGAGGCTGCTCTCGCCTGCTGACGAGGCTGCAGCAAAAGGCCGGTTGCACTCCGTGACCGCCCAGGTCGTCAGTACCTTGGGCGGGCGGCAACGTGCGCGCGTCGGGATGCGTTGTGTCCCAACACGGCGCACGCTGCGCCCCATATCAACTGAATGCTGGCCGAGTCAATAGTTCGGCACGCTCATCGAACGCAGCACCGGGTAGTACTGCGGCCCCGGTGAAGCGCCGAGCACCGGGTCGAGGATGTTCCACCACATGAAGCCATCGTCAGAGCGCGGATCCATGAGCAGGAACGTGAGCCGCGCGAGCGGCTGCTCCATGCTGATGATCACCGAGCCCGCCGGCAGCGTCTGCTGATTGGCTTCCCACGCACCCGTCAACGTGCGCGCGCGATGCGTGCCCTGATAGTTCTGCTCGGCCGTCGTGTTGCCCGAGATGCGGAACCGCTCACCATTGAACGCCATGGCGCGCTGGGTGACCGTGTACGTAATGCCATGCGCATCGAGGCGATCGGTGACACTGGCGATCATGCGTTCTGTGGGCGTGCCACCCGGAGCACCGAAGCCGCCGGGGCGGGCGCCACCGCGTCCACCTGCGGCACCCGGCGGGCCTCCAGCCGCCTGCGCGGGACCGGGAGCGGCTGCCGACGAGGACGCGGGCTCCTGCGATACATTGGGAATGACCCATACGCGCGGCGCAACGCTGGTTTCCGTAGCCACCGCGGTGCCGAAGAACGGCAGCATTTCCGTGGTGCGGTTGGTGTTGCCATCGGGACGCAGGCGATACGGACGATCCGCGACGTACGGATTGCGCACCGAGTTGGTGGGCGCGAACACGATCTCGTACGGCTGCGGTGCCTTCACCAACTGCTGACGCACGGCCAGTTCCTGACCGACGATGGACTCCTTGTTCGCTGCAGCCACCACGTCGCGAATGCGCGGGCCATGCTTCGCCACGAAGTCGAGTGATTCCTCGAGGAACCAGTACGTCTCGGTGATGCGGGTCTTGAACGACGCGTACGAGTAGGCCTCGGTGAGCAGACCCAGGATGTTGCGCACGCCGTAATACGTGGACGTGTAACGCGGCTTGGCGAGCTCCGCATCGGAGCGCCACGCACGGTCTGCACCCGTACCCGACACGCCACCATAGTAGAACCAGTCCGATCCGTATTTGGTCTTGACCGCCTTGGTGATCTGCGGCAGCAACTCATCGCGCAACAGGCTCATTTGCGCCTTCGAGTTGTTGGGGCTGAGCGACGTTTCATACGTCATGTTGAAGCCGCTGTTGGAGCTGCCATCGGTGGTATGCAGATCCATCGCCACATGCGGCTGGTACTCGGTGAGCAGCCGCGCCATGGAACGGGCTTCGGCCGTCTCCATCTTGGTGCCATCGCGATTGAGATCGAGTCCCAGGGCATTCTCGCGCGTGCCCATGCCGCCCACCGGACCCGCCTGACTGCCACGATTGGCCACGCTGATCCGTTCGTTGCCGTCGGCGTTGTAGATCGGATTGATGAGCAGCACCGTATTGCGCAGCCAGGCGTTGCGTTCGCCCTTGGCAATCGAGCGCAGCAACCACAGCAGCGCCTCTTTGCCTTCCACCTCTCCACCGTGGATGTTGCCCTGGATGTAGACACGGGTCTTGCCGGTGGCGAGCACCTGCGCGGCGGTGGCGCCGGGTGCGCCAATGACCGCGAGGGGGAGTGACCGTCCCTCGTACGTGTAGCCGTATGTGGTGAGGTGGATCTGCGGGTTGGCCGCCGCCATCAGCTTCATGTACGCGATGACGTCGTCGTAGCGGCTCGTTTCCGTGTAGTCCGTGCGCTCGGGGCGCGTGAGCGGAAACCTGGCGCTGCCGGTGGCACTCGCACCTGTGGCACCGGCGCGTGCCGCCTGCGCTTCCGCGTTGCCGCCGGTGATCGTCAGCGTGAGTGCAGCAACAGCGAGCGCGGTCCCTGCGCCGCGGACCATGCGTGACGACATCATCGAGCAGCTCCCAATGGAGGGTATGAGTAGGCGAGTCGTGATACGGGTATCGCGACCGGTTGGTGAAGTGGACGAACGGTGACGGCCATTTCGTGATGATCCTGCAGGATGCTGAGCGAGCGCAGCGCCGGCGTGCGGCCCTCCCGACCGCGCAGTACCACGGAAATATTGGTGCGCCCCCTGGTCACGCCAAAAGGGACGCGCATTTCGAGCGTGCGGGTGGCCGAATCGGTGGGCGTCAGGGTGGCACGCGCGATGAGGCTGTCCTCCACGACCAGATCGAAGTGTCGTGTCGCGTCGCGGTTCCCCACAAAGACGCAGGCAATGATGACCTCGGTGTCATCAAAGGTCGTCATGGCATAGCGCATCCAGCCATTGGCCTGCCGGAAGGTCGTGTCGTTCTGCACCCCCGCCCAGTCGTCGTGCCCCGCATAGCCGTGCGCCCATTCGCTCCCGGCGTTGCCGGCGATGACCGTGTCGACGATGCGGCGGTCGACAAACGTCTCAGTGGGCCGGGATAGCGGGAGTGCGAGGCTCACCGAGAGAGAGGACGCGAGCGCGAGGAGACGACCGATCATCGGGCTCGCCGCTTCCGGCTCCACCTGGGGCTGGAAGTCGTTGGAGTGGTCACAACACGACCGGAGGTAGGCATGTGCAGAGGCTACCGGGTCATCTCCGCACCGTCAAGCGACGACCCGACGATCCCTTCACAATAGCGGGATGCCGAGCGCCTGCAGGTATTGCGACGTCTCCTCGTAGTTCCCCGGACTGAGGGTCGCGTCCGACTTGCGCCCCTTCGGTACGAAGATGGCCATACCTTTGCCCCTTGGTTCGGCGCAGGTCAGCATCCCAGCTCATCATCGTCCAGTCGAGCTCAAGTCCCTGGGTCTGGAATTCGGTTGCGGCATCCTCGAGGTAGTACGACGAGCGCGTATGGGCGCGATCGGCAAGAAAGTACTTCACCGGATCTACATCCACGCGCAAATCGATGCAGTAGGCTTTGAGTCGCTGCGCCGCGGATACGTGTCGCGGAGGGCATCCAACCACGCGCCGATGCCCGCCTCACCCGTGTGGATCTGCTGACCGCCACCCACCAGGCATACTATCACCGCACCTTTGCGTTCGGGCGTATTGCCGAGTGCGCGCTGGCGTTGAAGATCATCTTCAACAAGCGCCTCACGGAGCACGGCCACGAGCGGCCCGTTCCCCGATAGAAACACTGCATGGGTATCGTCTTGCCCGAGATGCTGCGTGGCGATGTTCAACCCCACGAGCGTCTTGCCCGCACCAGGCACGCCAGTGACGAATACAATGGCCTTTTCGCGTTGCGCGCGGCTGTTGGCGATGATCTCCTCAACGCACTACGTTGTTACGTGGAGATTGCGCGCGCCGGCATCCGACCGGGCAATGGCCTGCACCGAGTGTTGCGCGTACAGCGCTTTGGCCGCCTCGATGATCGTCGGGCTCGGTCGATAGGGTGCTCTGCCCCACGCGTCGGCGTTTACCGGAGCCGATGGCGCGAGCGCAATAACCGAACGGACCGGTGCGACGCTCGAACGCCCAGCATCCGACAAGCTTGTCGGGCCCTGCGGTGCAGGCGCCAAGAGCGACGAGAAGGGTTGCTGCAAGAGCGTGCCGTGTCATATGGCCCGTCGGTCGAGTGTCCATTCCCACACGTCGCCCAGTATGTCGAACAGGCCCCACGGGTTCGGTTTGCGTGCACGATCGGGGAGATCCGCTCGTGGCCGGTGTTCGCATCGCACCATCCGTATTCCGGCGGCCGATCCTGCTCATCGCCGAAGTGCGACGACTTCCGAAACTCGGCTCGCGCCACACGGATGCTGCGTCGAAACAACCCGGTGCGCAACGGAGCGGTGACGGGCCGCGCCGAATTCGATGCCCTGAACGCCAGTGGCGACCGAACACTCGGGTCTTCCTTTCGGCGCAGAGGCCGGGCAACGATGGAATTCTCAGGCCGCCTTCGACACCCGGAAGCCAAGGGTAGTGGCGGGCAACCAGGACGCTGGGGAGAGCGGTGTAGATTTGAGCACCATGGAAAGTCAGCGGATGACCGCCGGCCTCTCGCACTCCACGATATTCCCCGTCACGACGTTCGAGGCGCGCGGAAATGACGACGCAGTCGGCGGCCGCCACTGACGATCGATGCGCGCTGGCCAGAGCGTGTCGGGTCATGGTGCATTCGCCGCCGCTCCCGACCCGTACTCCCGTTTTGCGAGGGGATGCCCGATGCTGAAGTGGTTCGATACAAGTCAAATCGTCGGAGCACTGGTGCTCGCCGGCATTCTCGGCGTGGTCGGGATCATTCTGTCCCGGACCGTCCGAAGACTCATCGCCGTGGCGCTTCGCCACGACACGTCCGATCGAATCGATCAGATGACGCTCTCTTTCGTGAGTCAGCTTACGATCCTGTTCTTGTGGCTCCTGCTGGTCACGTGTTACGCCCATCTCGTGCCTGCACTCCACCGGTTGGGGAATGCGCTGCTCGCCGGCGTGAGCCTGATGTCGATCATCGTCGGCTTCGCGGCTCAGACCACGCTCGGGAATCTGGTCGCGGGCATCAGCCTCGTTCTCTACAAGCCGTTCCGACAAGGCGACCGCATCCAGATCCCGGCCCCCACCGGTACCGGCCATGAAGTGGGCGTGGTCGAAAACATCTCCCTTGGTTATACGCTCCTGCGCACGGACGATCGACGGGAGATCGTCGTTGCCAACGGGACGATGGCGCAGCAGACGATGATCAAGCTCGGGCCACCGAGCGCGGATGCCGCAAACGCTTCATCGGAAATCGCCGGAGCTCCGACAGGGTCGTAAGTGCTCGACGGCTTTCGCGAAATCTTCGAACGGAACGTCATCCCTGCGATCTCCCGAACGACCCCATCAGTGGACGTCAGTCCCGAACGAACGTGATGTCCAGAGGAGACGAGGTGGACGGCTGGACATGCACACGCAAGGTACGAGCGTCGGTGGCATGAGCGATCACCATACCGATCGGAACCGTCTGTCCGGCGAGAGTCATCGGCAGGACAAGCGAGTCCCCGTCGATCTTCCCGCTGCCTTCCCAGGCAACGCCGGAAAAGGTCAGGCGTGATCCGAGCACGCCGAACTCGCTGGACTTCGGGGCGACAGAAAGTCGGAGGAACTCGAGCGACGGCGTGACCGACCGCCACGTCCCGACGAAGACTTCCTGCGATGGCGCCGGTGCTTCCGTCGCGTTGTTCGAGCAGCCAGCGAGCACGCATATCCCGATCATCAGCGCCAGGCGCATCGCCACCTCGGAGATAAGGGGAAAAGAAATCCGTCTAAGGTCTGGAGTTGTTGGACATCGGCCGCTCCCCGGACGTTGCCGGGGAATCAGCTGGCTGATTAGAAGATTGCTTCGGTTGCCGTCCATGCGGGTTTTCCTGAGCATGTTGGCGAACGTAGTGGGCCAGCCGCCCTCCTTACAATCGACCTCATCGGCAGCAGCGCGCGCTAGGCCGCGCCGGCGCCGAATGAACGCGTATTTGACCCTGCTACTCGTGTGCTTGCGCATGTTCTCGTGAGGCCAGTGAAGGCTCGACGCGCCATCGGACGACTTCCGCTCTTCCCATGTCGTCCATGATCACGCCCCACACCTGATCTCCCCGCATGTAGGTGATACGCGAGCGGAGAGGGACTTGCACGGTACCGAGCAGGTAACCGTCAGGACCGTAGACGTCGAATCCATACCGCTCTTGCGGCATCGTCGTCGGCAAGAGAATTCGATCGGCACCAGAACCGTGAGGGGCGAGAATGCCGCTCGGAGCCGAAGAGGAGTCTTGTCGGGCGGGTTCACCGTCCATGACGCGTTCGACCCAGATTCGCCCCTCCGCCGACGTGCGGAGATCCGTAAAGAACGCCTTGACGCTGGGGATCGCCGGGCCGTTCCAGGTCCACTGCCGGTTGACGGAGCGCATATCCGTAGTGACGGCCGCTTCGGCCGCTGACCTCTCGTGGGATGTGACGGCGACGGGCTTGAGGACCCGCTCGATTCGAAGCGGGGCACCGGGTCGATTGAGGGTGATCGCATAGGTGCTGCCCGTGCCACTCACCACGTATCCAAGCGGACTGACCGTCCATTTCGGCTGTGCGGCGAAGGGTACGTAATCCCAGATCATAGCACCGCCGTTCATTCTCGAAACGAGCACCGCAGGGCGCGCAAGCCAGGACGGACGCATAATGGAGTCGCGAATCTCACCATGCCGGTCGAGCACCAGATAGCCCTCTCGCTCACCGGGATAGGCCTCGCGACCTCCAGTCACTGACTGGAAACGGGAGAGCGCATAGACATTGTCGGCGGTGTCGACGAGCAGGCCTCTCCAATTATCGATACCCAGTGTGCCGAGGTGGCGCCAATGCGCGACGGTGCGTCCAAGCGAATCGTAGAGGGCCATCCGAAGATTCTGCGGGTCCCACAGCACGAGACGACCGTCTTTCAGGCGTCCCATGCCGTTCGCTGATCTGTACTCGCCCGGTCCCGCGCCTTTCCCCCCAACATCGCGTAGGAAGCGTCCATCGGCATCATACTCTCGCAGCATCGTCGCGGATTGATCCCACACGTACATACCATTATTCGGACCCGGTAGTCCAAAACGCGGGTCGCCGAGTGCTCGCTCCTCATCCTGCGGATCTTCGCCAATACGCAACTCCTCGACCAACCGAAGGTTGGTCTCGTCATCGGTTGTGATGCCCGTGCGCACCACGATCGTATCGGTCAACGTGTCGACCGTGGTCGTCCAGGTCGGAGCAGCACTCCCAGCTCGGCTTTCGTCAGCATGCTGACGCGTCGTCGATGGTTTCTCCTCACGCTCGCTCGACGTGCAGCCGGCCCCGCTCGCAAGCGTGGCCAAAATGAGGACTGCGATACGTACATGCGAGCTGAGGAAAAGATTGCGCACCTATCACCGTGCCTTGTCGAATGGATCGGCATACCGCCGCGTTCTGCTGCAAAGGCTCACATAAATTAGCTGCGAACGGAGCAGCGCAGAGCGCTGCGCAGTTATACAACGTACCTCACTGCCTTTGACTGCAGCAGTGCTCGTGGGACCGCAGCGTGCGTTCAAATCTTCGAGAGACCCAAGAATTGGCGATGTAGTCCGATCAGCAGGCGGTTGGCAGCCGACGCGTCGGGCTCAGCTTTCAGCGGCGAACGGTTCTTCGCCAACTCCACCACGTGGAAGGGTCGCTCCGCCTCCGCTTTCACCTGATCCAGTGTCCAACCACCCCGCTTGATCACTTTGAGTTCATCTGCATCAGTGGTGCGAAACACTCGCAGCTCCCCCGTTTCGATGAATTCCGCTCCCATTCGCAGCAGACGGATCAGGTGCGCCGCATTCTTCACGTCGTACTGATATTTTCGGACCATGGCTTTACGCTTCTCTCCCATATAACCGCTGAAATGCTCACGATGAATCTTTCGGAAGCGTGTGAGCATTTCGATGTCGAGATGCCAATGTGACGCGATGTGCTTGATCTTCTGCGCATCTGCTTCGAGGAGTTCATTCACGGGCCCCCTCGTGCGAATGATGGATGTCAACGACTCATACTCCGCCATTCGTTCGAGGTCGAACGCTTCCATGCGCTTGAGTTGATCCGCGGCATACCCTGCGAACGCCTCTGCTGCGGCCTGAGACGAAAAGATGTCGCGCTGCATACGCAACTCTGTGAATGACGCATGACGATGCACATACTCCGCGTCACGCAGCCAGAGAAGGCCTACGATGTTCGGATTGCTCTTGAGCAACAAACGAACCGCTTTCTCCAGACTGTATACAACCACGTCCAGTTCTTCGAACTGAAACGTCCAATGCTGCCAACGGGGAAGTCCGAGATGATATTCGATGGGCGGCACGACGAAACCCATCAGGTCGACATCATCGACCGCGTTCGGTTCTTCTGGTGGTAGATATGTGCCGTGACTGTGCGAACCCATGAGTCCGAGCACGACGAGGTTCGGCTCGAGCGGAAAGCCGTTTTGTTCTTCGAAGGCTTTGATGATTCGCGCGTCGACTATCATACAAGGAGAAGCTGGGGTAGCTACGGTCTTGTATCTACCGTTTTCATGATTCTGCAGTAGTTCTGATCGGGGCGCCAGCTCGATGCGGTCTGGGTGGCAAACACCGTGCGTTCGCCTGGGCGGCGTGCTTGATCATTCGTCGTGAGAGCCCGAACAGTTGCGGGGGCCGGTCGATGGATCGAGCCCGAATTGTCACAAGGACGGGCGAGGGCGACCAACGCCGAGCGGTGGAGGGGACATGTTCGTCGGCATTGCTGTAGCGAAAGCCGAGTTGGTGATCAGCGTGCTGCCAGGTGCAGCGCGATTTACCGTGGAGAACGATGGGCCGGGTGTACAGGCCTTGGTGCAGCGAGTCGCCGCCAGCCGTCCACAGTTGATCGTGCTGGAGGCGACCGGCGGTTACGAGCTGCTCGCGGTCGCTGCGCTCGCGGCGGCGGCACTGCCCGTGGTGGTCGTGAATCCACGCCAGGTGCGTGACTTTGCAAAGGCGACGGGGCAGCTGGCGAAAACGGATCGCATTGACGCAGACATCCTCGCGCGCTTCGCTGATGTCGTCCGACCGGAGGTGCGCATCATTCCCGATGCGGCTGCGCAGGAGCTCGATGCGCTGCTCACTCGACGGCGGCAGCTCCTGGAGAGGCTGCAGGCGGAACGCAATCGCGTGGGACAGGTGTTCGGCACCGGCAAGCAACAGGTGCGCAAGAGTCTCACGGCGCACATGGCGTTTCTTGAGCGCGAGCTGCGCAAGACGGACACGGACCTCAGCGCACTGGTTCGACAGAGTCCCGCCTGGCGTGAGCGCGACGAGTTGCTGCGCAGTGTGCCGGGGGGTGGCCCCGTGCTGTCTCGTACCCTGCTCGCCGACCTGCCGGAACTCGGCCGCTTGTCTCGTCGTGCGATTGCCAAGCTGGTGGGCGTGGCTCCGCTGAGTCGCGACTCCGGCACCATGCGCGGTCGGCGATTCGTGCAAGGCGGTCGGGCAGCCGTGCGTGGTGTGTTATACATGGCGGCCTTAGTCGCCACCCGTCGCAACGCGATCATTCGCGAGTTCTACTTGCGACTGGTCGCTGCCGGCAAACCCAAAAAACTTGCGCTCGTCGCATGTATGCGCAAACGGCTCACCATCCTGAATACGATGGTTCGTACGAACACGACGTGGAGCGCAAGAACCACGACCGAGATACTCGCAGCCGCTTGACTTTCAAGACAGTTGCTAAAGCTACCGTTGTGTCGCGGCGGCTCACCAAAGAATGCGGCCAGCGAACGCAGCGAGCAATTGACCGCAGTTCTTTGAGCCGCTGCCGGCACCAACGCGACGTTAGACATCAGCGAGTGGGACTCGACGGGCAAAGTCACATGTCACCACGCCAGCCGAGTTCGAGCGCCGGTACGATCTCCAGGATTTGATTTGGCGTTAGTGTTTCGGGAAGGTAGCAGTCCCAATCCATCGGATGCGCGTTAGTGTTGAGTGTCCGGTGATAGGCCGACAGCCAAGTCTTGCCCCACGGGAATTCCGTAAAGGTACGAGCGCGCGACGTATCGAGATCGCACTTGACGACAAGTGGCTCACCGAGCGAATTGAGCACTCTCGAGACACCATACTCTGACGTAAGGGGCATATACACCACCTCTCCACCGAAGTGACTAAGGAGTCGGTCCGCTCCGCCATTTTTTAGTGCTTGCAAAGTCAGATTGAACCACACGCGTCCGTCTCGCGCATGGTTCTGTGCACCATTGAAATACGATTGCCAGATCTCTCGAATTCGCGCAAGCTGCTGCTCTGTGAAGAGATGTCCGTACGTCGCGATGAAGCTCTCACGTCGTTCTGCCCCTGAGCATGCCAGCAGACCATGCTCGTGGATCAAGCGAGGATCCGCGCGAGTGAAGTGATAGGCAATTACCCTTTCTGCCTCACATACCTCGTCAAGGTCTCGGACGATTTCAACCAAGGAGTCCTCTTCGAGAAGGGAATCGAGAAACTCCGATCGGCGCAGTCGTTGATCGAATGCCCTCAGTCGCTCCGTCAACGGCTTCGGAATGGATTCTGCGCTGCAAAGATCGATAGGCATTTTTCCCTCGCTCAATCGATTGTGTGTAGTCGGGAACATCGGTAACGGAAGCGTCCGGCAACATAGGTAACACTTCTTCTAAACTGCATCGACCCCCCTCTTTCTGCGAGGCGGGCCGATGCCCTGGTTGGAGACGAACCCTATGGACCAACGACTTCAGTTCCTCGAGGATGTCCGGCTGGGCCGTATGACGATGACGGAGCTGTGCGCGCACCGGCAGATCAGCCGGAAGACCGGTTACAAGTGGCTCGCGCGCGAGAAAGAGGAAGGCCGGCGCGGCGTGGCGGACCGCAGCCGCGCGCCGCACCACTGTCCGCACAAGATCACGGACGAGATGGCGGCGCTGCTCTGCGCGTTTCGGGTCAAGCCCGATGACTGGGGCGCGCGGAAGCTCCTCAAGGTCCTGAAGAATCGGCATCCGCAGCGCGACGACTGGCCAGCGGCGAGCACGGTGGCTGATCTCTTCTCGCGCGAAGGCCTTGCGCGTCAGCCGCGGCGGCGGCGCCCGCGTCCGGAGCATCCGGGCGCGCCGCCTATCCATACCGAAGCGCCGAACGACGTGTGGACCGCCGACTTCAAGGGCGAGTTCCGCACGGGCGACGGCATCTACTGCTATCCGCTGACGATTGCGGACCTGCACGCGCGCTGCCTGCTCGACTGTCGTGGCCGCGACTCGACGAAGACCGTGACGGCGTGGCCGGTGTTCGAGGCGGCGTTCCGCGAGTACGGCCTGCCGCACGCAATCCGCACCGACAACGGGCCGCCCTTTGCGACCGTGGGGATCCACGGGCTCTCGCGCCTGAACGTCTGGTGGATGCGGCTCGGCATCCACCACCACCGCATCACGCCGGCGACGCCGAGCGAGAACGGGGCGCACGAGCGAATGCATCGGACGCTGAAGCGGCGCGCGATTCGGCCCGCGCGCGCGACGATGGCGGCCCAGCAGCGGGCGTTCAACGTGTTCCGCGCGGAATACAACAAGGAGCGGCCGCACGAAGCCCTTGGAATGGAAACGCCCGCATCGCAGTACGCCGCGTCGCCGCGCCCATATCCCCCGAAGCTGCCGCAGCCCGAGTACCCCGGACACTACACCGTGAAGAAGATCACGACCGGCGGGACCTTTCGCTTTGCGAATCGCGTGCTCTACCTGGCGAATGCGCTGACCGGGGAGCTGGTCGGGATGGACGAGGTCGACGACGGCGTCTGGCACCTCTTCTTCACACCGTGCTCATTGCGACGCTCGACGAACGGAACTACATCATGAAAGAGTGACCCGCCCAGTGTCACCCATGTTGCCGGACAGAAGTGTTACCTACGTACCCGGACTGTACCTCGGGATCCACCTACCGCCCTGCTTCAGCGGCGGGCCGCGCAGCGGACCGTCCGCTGCAACCGGTTGTTCGGCAGCCCTGGCCCGTAGGTCCGCTGAACAGCAGCGCGCTCATGCTATCGATTCTCTCTGGCCCGACTGTGACCAATGCAGAGCATCCTGCAGTCTTTAGCGAGACACCGAGCGCCGCGAGAAATGAATGACCCGGCAGCCTTCGGACTCATGCTACTGTTGCAGCGGTGGCAGGCGGCGGGTTCATCATTCGATAGTGCCCCTCGTGGCCGCTCTGCACGAAAATCTCCTTGAACACCCTGAGCGCATTCCGTGCCATCACATCGCTTGGGGCGATATGCGCATCGTCAAGCGCGGAATGCGAGCCAGCATTGACCCACGAGAATAGCGAGTTGCACATCACCCTATCAGCACCCTCGAACTTGTCGCACAGCTGCTTGTAGTCGATTGAACCAAGTATTGCGAAGTAGTGCTCCAGTATGCGTCGTAGCGTGTTCTCAATCCGCGGACTGACGCCTCCACCACTCTGCATCGCATTCTCCGCCTCCCTCACCTCAGACCAGAGCAATTCGTACGACGTCTTGATCGGGTTGTGTTGATGTCTATCGCACTGCGAGTGCGTGGCACCTTTGCGCACGACCCAGAAAGATTCTTCATTGAGACAACTGTCAGGCTGCCGTTTGTTGTTGTAAGTCACCTCCTTATGGAAGTAGACGTTGTGCGTCAGAACGAAGACCTGTTTGATGCGTCCTGTTACACTGCGGCTGCTGTCGCACACCTCTCGAATGAGACTGCTCACGATGAACAGCACATCGCTGTCAACGCTTGAGACCGGATCATCAAACACCACGACACGGTCAGTGGTGACGCCCGTCTGCGAGAAGCTGCCTTTTATAAGGTGGTAGAAGTAGAGGAACACAACGAAGGTCTTTTCGCCTTCGCTGATCGTCTTCTTTGCATCAGAACCGTCAGCTCGAACGAGCTTGTAGTGCATTCCGTCCCCGGCGTCAGCAAGCGAAAAGCTATCAAACCCAAATTGTCCGAGGGTCTTGTTGATGGCACTGATGGTGGGCAGGATGCTAGTGGTCGACTTCTCAAGGTCGGTGATTTCCTTGGTCGTTTCTGCGATCCGCTTCTCCGCAGTCTGGATTCTTGTCTCAATTCCAGCGATTGCTTTTTCGAGGTCTTGCTTGTTCTTTTGGTACTGCTTCAGGTCCACTTCGAGTTCGGTGATCACATATCGCCACACTTCGGCAGTTAGCATTTGCTTTTCCGCCGCAAGGTTGTCAACCATCTTGTTGTGCTTGACAACCTCGGCATTGGCCGCTTCGATCATCGCCGTGATATCCGAGATCACCGTGGTGAGCGAGACCAAGGTAACGACCTGGCTCGGTTCTTTCTTCTTGTTGTCCAAGCGCAGATTGTTCGCGGCGATCGTTTGATCCAAGGCCGCCTTTTGCGCCTTGAGCGTCTCCACGTCCAAGAACTTTCCTGGCGCAGCAAGGAGTCCGACCACGATTGACTGGATGGCACCAGCATCCTGGGCATATTGTGCAAGGAGGTCGTTGATCGCCTTCGTATCGTTCTCAAACGCCTCGTCAAAATAGTCTTTCAGGCTTTGTGCAAACTGTTCTGTGGTATACTGCTGGCAGAATGGACATATCTGACCATTCTGCTCGTAGTACGGCAGTCCCTGACGCACCCAGTCACTGTTGCCCAGTACATTAATCATCGCGGCGATATCGACATCCTCTTTGCCGATGATCTTCTTCTTGAGGATCGGATTCGACTCGGCCCCGAGGAGTGCGGAGTCGAAGATCGTCGGGTAAAAGGATTGCTTCGTTGGGGCCTCGCCAAAGATCGTTTCCGCCTTCTTTTCGAGGTCGGCAAGATCCTTGAGCGCGGCTTTGTTGTGCTCTGCCTCGCTGAGCACCTTCTGCTTGCACTTTTCCTTGTCGCTCATTACCCCCGTCAAGGCACCAACTAACTTCTTCTCCTTCTTGAGCTTCTCGACTGGCACCCAGAACTTGTCGCGGGTATTGCTTTCGAGCTGCGCCAGCTCCCCCTTCTTTCCGCCTGAACCGTCCTCGCCGCCAAGAGTGCGAGTGAAATTGTCAAGCTTCTCCTGTTCTTTGTCTTTGTTCGCCTTGGCCGTATTGATCTTGTCTTCGGTGTCTTTCTCCTTCTCGCCCAAGGTGAACACGCCGCGCATCTGGTCGAAATTCTTATCTACAAAGTCACGATTCAGGACGAAGGTTTCGAGAACCTGACTGTTCTGCCATGTGCATTGACAAGCTGTACTGAAAGCCGCATCCGCGACGATGCGACTAATGGTTGTCTTCCCTGTGCCGTTCGTTCCAAAGATGTAGTTGAACTGCCGGAGGTCATCCAGAGTTGTGGCAGTTTTCGGTGGAAACGTAGCGACGTTGAGAATGGAGATGCTCTGAATCACTGGCCGTCCCCGGAGTTATGCCGAAGCATGTTCAAGCCAACATAGGATGGTCTTGCGTGCCCTGCCATTCTCCAACAGGGCAGCCGAACGCCCAGCTTCTGCTGCGGGCGCTCAAATGAAATGCGCGCGCAGCGTGCCTCTGAATGCGCCCGCCTGCAGCAAGCATCGTTAGGTACCGCCTGAGGGCACTACCGCATCGAGCGAAGAAGCATCCTTATCTTCTCCCTCCGACAGTGGCAAGAGAAACTGAGATCTCTGGTACTGCTCGTAGTCAGAGCTATGCCATTTGCCGTGAAGCTGCTGCTGAAGCCACTCACAAATCTGTAGGCAGTGTTCGTACGACTCAAGGAGATACTGAGAGTCGGCGTGGAGGCCGCCGCCCTCCCGCGCACGTGCGTGAGATCCCGCCTTTCGCACATACACTGCATTTGCGACACCTCGATTGTGGATGAAGATATCGCGTGATGCCTTGATCTCCACGTACCGATGATAGCTCGGACACTCAAGCAGGTTTATACCTATGATATCTGCAAAGCTCTCGGCAAAGTCCGTTGGGGACTTGTACGACAGCTCATTCATCAAAGAGTCAGTTGCACGCAGCATAACTTCCTCTAGGGTCGTGGCCTCCAGTACGGACTGCACCGTCACTGTGCGCTTGCCGCCGAGTTTATTCGGATACCGCATTGCAACCGCGCGGAGTACGTCACCGAGCATGGCCTCGATTATCGTGACGAACTGAATTACCTCGTTGATGCTAAGCTGCCTTATCGCGAGAAGCTCATAGCGCTGAATGAGTTCGTCCTTCGTGTACTGCCGTTGGCTTTGAATCGTGGTTCGATCTGATCGATACCCGACTGGAAAGCTAACGGTCAGGCTCGACTGATCGCCTTCTCGTACCGCTGAGGCGGCGATATTGAACGCTCCGTACGTCAGTTCAGCGAGTTCGCCCTGCTCAAAGAGCGCCGCTATGCTCGCGCGCATAACCGTGTTAAGCCTGTTGCCAAGGTCGAGATTGTCCATATGTCGATAAGGTACCTAACGCTCAGCGCTCTGTCGCGGGGCAACTACCACAGAATGCGGTGAGCGCGCGTAGCGCGCACGCCGCCCTCCGAATTGCCCCGTCGGCAGCAGCGGTCTGTTATACGGCCTGAATCTGCACATCGGCCACATCCTGCGCCGCTACGCTGAAGCGCCCAGCGAATTCGTCGAGACCAACCTCACCATTCAAACCGAGCTTGGTCGGCCAGCCGAGTGAGGTCTCTTCAGGAGGCCATACCTGCACCGTCAAATCTTCCCAAGGGCCGCGGCGAATTGACACTGTGACCTGGGTATCAGAAGGGATAGGGGGTGCGTCGCGAAGCGAGAATACTTGCAATGCAACATGTGCCAGGCTGATCGTCGTCACCACAGCCGATATTGGCGCCGGGCCTCCTGCCTCATGACGGGTCTTAGTGGCGAGTAGCGTTGAAGGATCCGTTGTGGGGGCGACCCAGACTCGAGTTCGTTCGGGAATTGCGCTGAGAAGACTCAATTGACGGCGTTCGGTCTTTTTGTAGTCGCAGCGATCATCTCCTTCAAGCATTTCAACAATCATCGCCGTTTTCACCGCCCAGAGTGCAATGCTAGCCTGAGCATTGGGGCTGATTGAATGGGCCTTACCGTCGAGCAGAGGTTGAAGGTACGGGATGGTGTCCCCTTCAAGTCGGCTCATCCAGCCGTTGTTGCAGACATGGCACACGCAACGAATTCGAAGCTCAGGACGGCGAAGACGCCACGTCGTCGGCGCCGCGCTGCCTCGTTCGGCGTGCACCATCGTTGCACCTCGATCCGAGTACTGCCGCATGATCCAATTCGGCCAAACATCCTCTACGGAGTCAGCACTCCGTTCACAGAAGAGACATTCTCTCATGTAGATGGCTTCCGTTGTCCGTATAACGCCATGCTCTGCGGCGGGGCCTCGTAACAATGCGGCAGGCGAACGCAGTGAGCCAGCCGCCATCATCTGCTCGCCCCGTCCGCAGCAGCGATCGTTAGAGCGGCGCGCTACGTGACAGGAATCGGGCTCAAGGTTTGGCCACCACAGGAAGCTTGGCGAGGATATCTTCGAAGTATTGCCTCCATGATCGATGAGGCACGGCGCTCTCCTGCTCGAACTGGGTCGCTTCTGGCAGCGCTTCAAATCGCCGATTCAACGGTGGAGTCATCGTCGCAATGAGCAGTGCCTCGAATGTCTTGACCGCGTCATTGAGGTCAATTTTACGAACCGTCGGATCATTCACACCCCCAGACGTCTTATTCGCCTTGCAGACAGAGTACCAAGAAAACATGTCCCATCTTCCAGCGAATCGGTCGGTAAGGTGTGCCTTCAACCGGTCGCCCATGGCGGACTCGGACTTCCCGACGTACACGGCGCGAAAGTCGTGATAGAGGACGTAGACGCCCTTCGCGCTCCAGAAGTCGATGGTCACGCTGCGATCATCGATCTTACCAGATCCCTTGAGCTTGCCGCTATCCCAATCAACGGCCGCCGTATTCCAGAACTCTCCGAACGTCTTGATCAGCATTCATGGTTTCTGTTGGGGGTTGTTGGCGCTCTAACGCCAGCTTCTGCTGCGGGCGAATCAAATAGAGCGCGCACACAGTGCGCGCCAACAATAGCTCGCCCGTCAGCAGCAAGCAACGTTAGCCCGCAGTAGCACCGTCACTTGTAGAGTCGAACCTCGAAGCCAGCTGCAGCCAGTGTCTCCTCGAACTTCTCTGTCAGCGCAAGAAACGCTTCGAGAAGTCGCTCAAATTTAGCATAGTGCTGAACATCGCTGCCGTCGAAATCTGACCTCACCGCAAACACAACGGGCGTTTGGTACATTATGATCCGTCCGCGATGGCCGACCTCTGCCTCCTCCTTTTTGTAGACCTGAAGCTCGCGAGAGTGAACAATCCGGTTGAGAACCCACCACAGCGACTTCTCTGCCAGTGGCCGGGCGTCCTCTCCGATGCCCAGCTCCACATGCGTTTCCTCGAAGCCAGTCAACTTGATGAAATCAGCATGTTGTCGAATACCGGGGTTGTAGTCGTTAGCGATCTCGATGGCGCGACGTGCGTTGTATGCGAAAGTGTGCAGGAGGTCTACCAACTGGTACTGCTGCCGAATTTTGAGAACGAAGATGGGCTCACGGTCGGTGACTCTGAATCGAACCAGAGCGGCCAAAGTCGCAGCCGCATCGGCGGCGGCGTCCAAGTGCCTCCAGAGGTTGAGATGCTCGTGCGAATGCCCGTTCATAACTGATTCTCTTTGCTGGCTAACGCGTATTAGGCTGCAGGGGATCACTGCAAGCACCGTCTTATATCCACGATCCCCGCCGTCTAAATCTTTGACGGACACAACTATTCAATTTCCCAAGTCATTGAGCAAGACGGACTTGGGCCCATCGGTCAGAATGCCCCCAGCCGTCTTATGCTGCTGCGAATGCAGCATAAGACTCCATCACACAGAGAGCCGCGCAAACCACACACTCAGCCCTCACCAATCCCACAACTTCACCGACAAAAAAACCGCGGCGCCCACCCCCCAGCGCCGCGGCCTCCGTTTCCCTACCTCCCCATCCGATCTCTCCGCACCTGCACCCTCAACCCCTTGATCTTCGTCCCACGCAGCGCCGCGATCACCTCATCCGCCACGGTATCCGGCACCTCCACCGTGCTGTACCCGTCGGCGATCTGAATCGCACCGATCTGTGAGGCATCGAGCCCGGCCTCATTCGCGATCGCGCCCACTAGGTCAGCCGGTCGCATCTTGAGCCGACGGCCTGCGCCGATCCACAACCGCGCGGCGCTCCACGAGGGTTCCTTTCGCGCCCGGCCGCCACGCGCTTCCTTGCCGCCTTCGGCACGCCCTGCCGGACGACGCGCACCACGATCGGCGCCGCCGCGGTCTCCGCCACGCTCGCCGCCGCGATCAGCTCGATCCCCCCGCTCCCCACGATCACTCCGCTGGGTCACGGCCGGGATCTCCGGCTCATCGCCGTCACTGCGCGCGGCCACGAGCTTCACGGCCGCGGCGGCGACATCCATCACATCGAGCTCGCCGGCCAGCGACTCCACCAGGCCACGCCACGATTCGAGGTCGCCTTCCAGCACGGCTTCCCGCAATGTGGCGCGCACGAGCTCCCGGCGATGCGCCCGCAGATCGGCCACGGTGGGCACCTGCGCGATCTCGATCTTCTGATTGGTCTGCCGCTCGATGTTGCGCAGCAACCGATGCTCACGCGGCTCGGCGAAGGTGATGGCCACGCCTTCACGCCCTGCACGCCCGGTGCGCCCGATGCGGTGCACATACGTTTCCGCGTCCACGGGCACGTCGAAGTTCACCACATGGCTCACATGCTTCACGTCCAGCCCACGCGCGGCCACGTCGGTGGCGATGAGCAGGTCCACTTTCCGCGCACGGAACTTCTGCATCACGCGGTCACGCTGGTCCTGACTCAGTCCGCCGTGCAACGCTTCCGCCCGCAGTCCGCGCGCGGTGAGCGTTTCACTCAACTCGTCCACTTCGGTGCGCGTACGACAGAACACGATGGCGCTGGTGGGCTGCTCGATGTCGAGCACACGCGCCAACGCAGGCATCTTGTGCGCGCGGTTCACCACATACGCCACCTGACGCACCCGCGCGGCTTCACCTTCGGGCACCACTTCCCGCTCCACCTTCACGTGCACGGGCGTACGCAGATGCTTCTGCGCAATACCGCCGATGCGCGGGGGCAGTGTGGCCGAGAACAGGGCGGTCTGCTTCGTGGCCGGTGTGGCGTCGAGGATGGTTTCCAGCTCCTCGGCGAAGCCCATGTCCAGCATCTCGTCCGCTTCGTCCAGCACCACACTGCGCAGGCCGCCCAACGCCAGTGTGCCGCGCTTGATATGATCCACGGCGCGACCAGGCGTGGCGATGACCACGTCCACCCCGCGACGCAGTGCCCGCACCTGCAGCTCCATGCTGGCGCCGCCATACACGGCGAGCGCCATCAGTCCGAGCGGCTTGCCATACCGATGCACGGCTTCGGCCACCTGCATGGCCAGTTCGCGCGTGGGCACGAGGATCAGCACCTCAGGACCCTGCCCCGACGCGCGGCGACCGCCACGTTCCGTGGCGATGCGTGTCAGCAGCGGCAGCGAAAACGCGGCCGTCTTGCCCGTACCGGTGGCCGCGAGGGCCAGGACATCGTGTCCTTCCAGCAGCGGCGGAATGGCCGCCCGCTGCACAGGGGTGGGCTCTTCGTATCCGAGAGCAACCAACGCACCGGCAATGGCCGGGTGCACTCCGAGCGCGGCAAATCCGCTGCTCCCCACACTGTTCCCAACGCCTTCGGCAAGGTTCTCGCCAGCGTCAGCCGCCATACTCCGGGTCCCGCTACTCCTGTCGTCGCTCATCAGCCCGTCATGCCCAGGGGGCGCGCCCACGACTTCCGCCCCATGGCTCGGCCGCCGCACCCATTTTTGCCCAAGCAGAGAAATATAGACGGTTCGCGGGACAGAATCCTTCGGTGGCCAACCATTCGCCGCCGCCGTGTCGATAATTTGTGGTGTGCCGACGCCCCGTCCCAGCTCCCCGTCTTCCGCCGTTACTCCAATGGCCCCGGCTGCTTCACTGCCTTTCGAGGTGCGCCGCTCCGGCATCCAGGGCATGGGCGGCTTCGCCACGCGCCCCATTCCGGCCGGCACACGCATCATCGAATACGCGGGCGAGCGGCTCACGCCCGCGGAAGCCGAGGCGCGTTATCCGGATGCCACAGGTGAACGCCATCACACGTTCCTCTTTGCCATCGACGACGAGGTGGTCGTGGACGCGGCGGTGAACGGCAACGAGGCGCGGTTCCTCAATCACTCCTGCGCACCCAACTGCGATGCGGTCATCGACGACGGCCGCATCTGGATCGAAGCCATCCACGACATCGAAGTGGGCGAGGAACTGGTGTACGACTACGCCTACGTGCTCGAGGAACGGCACACCCCGGCCGCGAAGAAGCGTTTCCCCTGCCACTGCGGCGCCATCACCTGTCGCGGCACCATTCTCGCCAAGAAGCGATAGCCATAGCGACAGCGCCGCCGGCCAATCAGACCGCCCGCACCATCACATAGTCCCGCTGCACATCGCGCCCCAGCCGGAATCGATGGGTGCCGGCTTTGGTGAAGCCGTGTTTCTCGTAGAAGCGGATGGCGCGCGGATTGTGCTCCCACACACCAAGCCAGACCACATCGGCGTCGACCGCCGCCGCATGCGCGAGCGCTTCCGCCATGAGCCGCTGCGCCACGCCGTGCCCATGCCACGCATGATCCACGTAAAGCCGCTGGATCTCCACGGGACGCTCGGCCACGACGGCTTCTTCCCGCGCTCCCTCACGCAGCAGCACATAACCCGCCAGCACGCCGTCACATTCGGCGAGCAGACAGCGTCGCGCCGGATCCTCGATCTCGGCACGCTGCTGCGCCGGCGTGAAGGCGTCGGCCATATACACCGCAAGATCGTCGGGATCGTTGGTCGGGCCGAACGTGTCGAAAAAAACCCGTCGGGCGAGCGCCGACCATGTTTCGGCATCGGCGACAGTGGCGGGGCGAATGACAATCGAGGTGTTCATGAACGATTCCCTGACGACTCCCTGAGCGTTTGACAGCGACGGAGGCGGCCTCACCAGCGCACCTCTGCACAATCCATTCACATGGTCACGTGAATGCGACATTCGCGAATGGCGTTGTTCCCGTAGCCGAGTCGGTTCCAGATGATCTCTTCGGGCTGCGTCGCGCCCGTCGCGTCGGTGGCCCGACTGCGCAGGATGACCGGCCCTGCCGCGGCTGTGGAGAGCGGCAGCACGAGTGGCAGGGTGAACGGTGTCCAGGCATAACGCGAGGCGGCCGTTCCGAGATCGGCATCGCGCCAGGTCTCGCCGTTGCCGAGGTTCACACCGATCTCGACACGCGTGATGGCGTCGGCGCCCGACCATGCCCAGCCACGCACCAGAATCTCGCGGGGACAGTGCGTACCCTCGATGGGTGACGTGATGACCGACTTCACGCGTGCGGTGGTCACGGCCTGGACATCTGCGCCGGTATCGTAGACATACCGTTTCCGCTGGAAGTAGCCCGTGAACGGCGTGGTGAGCACTTCGAGCGAAGCGAGCCACTTCACGCTGGCCATGCCGTACCATCCCGGCACGATGAGACGGGCGGGAGCACCATGCAATGGCGTGAGCGGTGCACCGGCCATGTGCGTGGCGATGAGTGTGTCCGGATGCATGGCCACATCGATGGGCAACGACCGGGCGAAGCGCACATCACCTTCCGCATCATCCCGCGGTCCATGATCGGCGGCCACCGCAAGCAACTCCACGGCCTCGTCATGAATGCCGACCCGTTCGAGCACCATGCACAGCGGAACGCCCGACCACACGGTGGTGCTCACCGCGCCAAATCCCCAGGGCTCTCCCGGTGGCACCGGGGTCATGCCGAGTCGGCTGTTACCCGCGCACTCGAGCGTCATCACCACGGCGTGCTGCGGCATCGCGCCGAGCGCCGAAACCGGAAACGTCAGCGGTGTGTCCACCGCCCCGCCCACGACGATGCGATGATCGGGGCCAAGTACGGGCGTGTCGAAGTTGCTGCGCACATACACGCTGTCGGCAGGCGTCAGCGGCCGGACGAGCTGTTCGGACGGTGTTTCGGCGCACAGCGGATGCGCGCGCACCACGAGCAGAGATGCTGTCATCGAATCGCTCATCGCATCCGCTCGGAAACCTTCACCGCGCCACGCGCTCCGGACGCCGGAAGGCACTGGGAACGCTGTCCCAGGGAGCGACGCCGGTGGCCTTGGCGAACCCGATGGAGTCGAGACGTTGCATGAAACGCTTGTCGAAAAGTTTCTCGGCTCCCGGCGTCACCGACTCTTCCGCGGGCAGCGTGGCCAGTCTGAGTTCGAGACGCACTCCGCGAACATCGGCCGATACGGCCCGCGAGAGATCGGCCAGCCCAACGAGTGTGGCCGGCTGATGAAGAAAGAGCAGCAACGTGGTGGAGCGACTCGTGATCTGTTTGCGGCTGGCCGGATCGATGACGCGCGGACCGGCATGCGACCAGAGATTCATCACGACCCAGAGTCGCACGGTCACGTCGCCCAGTCCGCGTGCCGCGAGTGCCCGCCCGAGCTGCTGATAGTCCGCAAAGGTGAGCGTGGTGAGTACGTTCTCCACCACCCCACCGTCGGCGTGCACATGTCCGTCGATGATCAGCGGCGGAAAGATGCCGGGAATGGCCGTGGCGGCGCGCAGCAGCGACTGCGCCCGGTACAGTCCCGCGCTGTCGCTGCCGATCTCGTCACCCAGTGACCAGAGACGCCCGATACCCAGGTCAAAATCGGCCGTGCCGAAGACGATCTGGCGGTCTTCGGCGAAGGCGCTACGCAATTCGTCGCGGAATTGCCCATCGATGGCGTTGGCGATGGTGCGTTCGAAGCGTTTCGTATTCACGAGGCCACCCGTGCGCCGCAACCAGAACCACCAGTCGATGGTGGGTGCGATGGACGTGGCAGCACGCGCGTACAGCGCGGAGATGGTGTCCAGCGAGGCCTTGCTCCCGAGCAGGGCATACGGTGCCTGCAAAGCGCCTGTGCTGATCCCGGTGACGAGATCGAAGCGTGGCATGGGAGTATCGGTGCGTGTGCTCCATCCACGAAGAAACCCGACACCGAAGGCGCCGTTCTGTCCACCGCCGGAGAGCATCAGAATATCGAGTGTGCGATCGCCGCGGCGTTCGACCCGACGCACGAGACGGGCGATGATCGAATCACGTACGGTGCGATCACGTACGCCGAGCTCCGCGGCATCCTGCTGCAGCGACGCGAGCGTGGCCGGAGGACGATGCACGGCGGCACAGCCATTCGACATTGCGGTTGCCATCACGGCCATGACGACAAGAATCGTCGATCGCATGCGGCTTCTCATGTGGGCACCAGCGAAATGGGCGTCATCTGCCCTGTCAGGGTAGCCCCCCCGATATCGAGAAACAGCGTGCCGTCGGTGACCGACAGACTGAAGGTCATGCGGCGATCGAGCCGTTCCACCAGTGCATCGATGAGGTCACGATCGAACTGGTACGCGGCGATGTGCTCCACCCGATGGATGCGTTCACCGCCGATCTGCCGCAGCCACACCATGGGATCGCGATGCGTGTACACGGCCACACGCGGGGCGGCCTTGCTGGCCTTGTGCAGACGCGCAGCGTCGGGAAGGCCGATCTCGATCCACGTGGTGATGGTTCCCGTCAGATCACGCACACTGATGGTGGGATCGTCCGGATCGGAGACACCACGGGAGAATCCAATGCCCTCGGCGTATTCGAGACAATAGGCCAGCAGTCGCGCCACGAAGTACTCGGGTGACTCCGAGGGGTGCATGGCCATGCGAAAGTCGAGTGACTCGTACACGCCGCGATCGACGTGCGCGAGTTCGACTTTCAACGAGTACATGGTGGATGTCAGCGCCATATTTGGATTTGGGTTTTGTATCAAAAGGGAGCAGGGAGGAACTGGTCAGGAGGGAGCTCACAGGAACTGCCCTCTCCTTCCTGACCAGCTCCCTTCTGCTCCCTCTTGATATCAGATCCAAGTCCTAATTCAGCCGCAGTGCGTCAACCACCCATGGCGATCTTCGATGGTTCCCTTGGCAATGCCAAGGTACTGCTGCTGCAACTGCTTGGTGATGGGGCCCACCTTGCCGGCGCCGATCTGGATGCGATCGATGCTGCGCACCGGCGTGAGCTCGGCGGCGGTGCCGGTGAAGAACACTTCGTCGGCCATGTACAGCATCTCGCGCGGGATGTGGAATTCCTTGACCGGAATGCCGAGGTCCTGCGCGATCTGGATGATCGTCGCACGCGTGATGCCACCCAGAATGGAGCCGTCGAGCGGACCGGTGAGCAGCGTGCCCTTGGACACGACGAACACGTTCTGCCCCGAGCCTTCACCCACCATGCCGCTGGGCGAGAGGGCGATGCCTTCGGCGTACCCGTTGGCCAGCGCTTCCATCTTGATGAGCTGACCGCTCAGATAGTTGCCGGCGATCTTGGCCATCGCGGGGATGGTGTTGGGCTCCACGCGATGCCAGCTCGACACACACGCGTCCACACCGGCTTCGAGCGCTTCGTCGCCGAGGTAGGCGCCCCACGGCCAGCACGGGATGTACACCTCGATGGGCGAACCGATGGGCACCATGCCGGCCGTGCCGTATCCCCGCACGACCATGGGGCGGATGTAGCACGACTCGATGCCATTGCGCACCACCAGTTCGCGCGACGCCGCGACCAGATCATCGATCGAGTACGGCACATCCATGCGATAGATCTTGCACGAATTCAGCAGGCGCTCGAGGTGTTCGCGCAGACGGAAGATCGCCGGTCCTTTGGGCGTGTCGTAACAACGGATGCCCTCGAACGCGGACGACCCGAACTGCACGGAATGACTGAGCACGTGGATCGTGGCGTCGGCCCAGGGTACGAACTGGCCGTCGCGCCAGATCCACTGCGTCTCGGTGATGCGGCTCATGTGCGTGGCTGCAGGAGAAAACGTCGGACGATCAGAGCAGCGACTTCACGGCCCCGCCATCCACGAGGATGGCCTGACCCGTCACGAACCCTGCTCGCGCGGAACAGAGGAAAGCTATCACGGCCCCCAACTCATCGGGGCGTCCCAGGCGCCCCACGGGCGTTTCCGCTTCCCAGCCGGCAAACACCGACTCCCGGCTTGCCCCCGTGCGTGACGACGTGGCGTTGGCCAGGGCATCGAGACGCTCGGTGGCCGTGAAGCCCGGCAGCACGGTGTTCACGGTGACACCGTCCTTCGCCACTTCATCGGCCAGCGTACGCAGATACCCGGTCACGGCCGCCCGCATGCTGTTGCTGAGCACGAGGGATGTCTGCGGCCGTTTCACGGCCAGTGACGTGATGGCCACGACCCGTCCCCACCCACGTTCACGCATCCCCGGGACAAACGCCCGCGTGAGTTCGACGACACTGCGCAGCAGCAGTTCACCGGCCTTCTGCCAGGCGCTCCAGTCATGCGCCATGGCCGCGCCGGTTTGCGGGCCGCCGGTGTTGCACACGAGGATGTCCACATGTCCGAATCGCGCCTTGGTGTGATCGACCACCTTCGCGATGCCGGCTTCGGTGGACAGATCGGCTTCGATGGCCAGCACGCTCGCGCCCAGGGCTTCGAGTTTGACAGTCGCCGCCGCCAGGGCGTCGGCATCACGGGCGCAGATCACCACCGCGCAGCCTTCCCGCGCGAATTCCTCCGCCGCGGCGTAGGCGATGCCGCGGCTGCCGCCACAGACCAGCGCGACTTTGCCCCTGATATCGAGATCCACTACTTGCCTCCACGCAGATAGCTGTCGTCCTTGTCGATCCAGTCCTGACGCGGTGGATTGAAGATGTCCACGTCGATGGTGTCTTCGAGCGCTTCGGCACGATGGCGCACCATGCCGGGAATCACCAGCACTTCTCCGGCGCGCACGTCGACATACGTGTCGCCCGGATTGTCGGCATGTTCGCCGATCCAGAAGCGCAGTCCACCCGAGATGATGTAGGTGAACTGTTCGTTGTGATGCTCGTGCGCGGGTACGAGGGCGCCTTTCCTGAGATACACGTGCGCCAGCATCTGCGACGGAGTGTAGATGAGGCGGCGGCCGATGGCGGGCGACATTTCTTCGATCTCGATGTCTTCCCAGGCGATCTTGCGAACGTCGGTCATGCGAACGTCGGTCGTGAGATGGTGTCGTGAGACGGTGACGATGACTCGTGGCTACTCTGCCACGTATACGGCCTGCTGCGGAAACTGCTGGTTCCGAAGCTCCTGCACGATCCACTCGGCGAGTGAAACGCGGGAGATGCTGCTCAGGAGACCGATGGACCGTGTCGGGCCGGCCTGCACGGGCACGGGCGTGCTGCCATCGGTGAGACGGGGCGGCTTGATCACCGTCCACCCATCGAGCCGGCTCGCGCGCACGAGGCGCTCCTGCTCGTCGCGATCTTCCATCAGTCCCTCGGCCGCCATGCGGCGCACCCCGAGGGCGAGCAATCGCATGCCGATGGACACATTGGACGGCATCCCGCCGATCATCGCGCCCGTGACCACGAGCAGACGCGATTGCCCGAGCGTCTTCATCGTTTCGATGATGACCTTCGTGGACTCGGCGCAGAATGGCACCCGCGCATCGGGTTTGGGACCCAGCATCACCACGGCGGCTTCGGCGCCGCGGAGCACTTCGCGCACGGCGGTCGGGTCGGAGAGGGAGCCCACCACCACGGTGCTTTCCTGAGGCACTTCCTCGGAGGGTTTGGCGCGATAGTGCAGGCGCAACGTGAGTTCGGCGGCGGTGGCCTGCCGGATGAATGCCTGCCCCAACCGGCCGGACGACCCGAAGACCGCGATGCTCATGACCCGGACCTCCCCGGCATCCCCTGGTCATCATCGCCGAACGCCGGCGCCCTCACCGTGCGCTGCTGTATGTCCTGTTGTGCATCGCACGTCCTGCAGGCAAGATCACGGGGAATCAGCGGCATGCTCCAACATGCACCGGGAATCCGGGAATGGGGAGCATCCGTGCCGGACCGAAACATCCGCGCGTTCCCGCTCCTTCCTTCGGCTTCCTTCACGTCGCACCCTCTGCGCGCTCTTCTCATGACGGCTATTCCGCCCCGCGTTCCCTCCGATATCGAAATCGCCCAGCAGGCCACCATGCGCCCCATCACCGATGTGGCCCAGGAGCTCGGACTCGGCGCCGACGATATCGATCTTTATGGTCGCTACAAAGCCAAGTTGCCGATGGCCGTGACGGCTGCTCCGCCCCGCGGTCGACTGGTGCTGGTCACGGCCATCAGCCCCACACCGGCCGGTGAAGGCAAGAGCACCGTGAGCGTCGGACTCTCGCAGGCATTCCGCCGACTGGGACACAACGCCGTGCTCTGCATGCGCGAGCCGAGTCTGGGGCCGGTGTTCGGCGTGAAGGGTGGCGCAGCCGGTGGCGGATATTCGCAGGTGCTGCCGATGGACGACATCAACCTGCACTTCACCGGCGACTTCCACGCCATCTCCAGCACCCACGCGCTGCTCGCGGCCATGCTGGACAACCATCTCTACCACGGCAACGAACTGGGCATCGATCCCAAACGCATCACGTGGCCGCGCACCATCGACATGAACGATCGTGCGCTGCGTCAGGCGATCATCGGCGTGGGCGCGGGCAACGGCATGATGCGTGAAGAACGCTGGGTGATCATTCCCGCGAGCGAGATCATGGCGATCGTCGCGCTCGCCTCCGATGCGGAGGATCTGGAACGGCGACTGGGCAACATCGTCGTGGGCACCACCGCCGGAAAGGACAAACGTCCCATTCATGCGCGCGATCTTCACGCCACGGGCGCGATGACGCTGCTGCTCAAGGACGCCCTGCGTCCCAATCTCGTGCAGACACTGGAAGGGGGGCCGGCCATCCTGCACTGCGGCCCGTTCGGCAACATCGCGCACGGCTGCAATTCACTCGTGGCCACGCGGGCCGGACTCGCGCTCGCCGACATCGTGGTGACGGAAGCGGGCTTCGGCAGCGATCTTGGCGCCGAGAAGTTCTTCGACATCAAGTGCCGCTTTGGTGGACTCAACCCCGAGGCCGCGGTGCTGGTGACGACGGTGCGTTCGCTCAAGATGCAGGGCGGTGTGCCGAAGAACGCGCTGGACACCGAGAATCTCGAGGCACTCGAGCGCGGCCTGCCGCACGTCGCGCATCATGTGAACAATGTGCAGCAGTTCGGCGTGCCGGTGGTGGTGGCGCTCAACCGTCGACTGACCGACACCGATGCCGAATTGCAGATGGTAGCCGACTATGCGGCGAGTCTGGGTGTGCGCGTCGCACTGGCCAACGTGTGGGCCGAAGGAGGAGCCGGCGGCGAGGCGCTGGCCCGTGAGGTGCTGGCCCAACTCGCCGAGGGCACGGCGGCATTCCGTCCGCTCTACGACACCGCCCGCCCCATTCGCGAGAAGATCAACACCGTGGCCCAGCGGGTGTACGGCGCCGATGGTGTCGACTTCTCGCCGGCGGCGGAGAAGTCCATCGACTGGCTCGAAGCCAACGGCATGGCGGATACACCGGTGTGCATGGCCAAGACGCAGTATTCGCTGACGGACGATCCGTCACGTCTCGGTGTGCCGACGGGATTCCGCATCACCGTGAACGAGGTGTACGGGTCGGCCGGCGCGGGGTTCGTGGTGGCCAAGTGCGGCGACATCATGACGATGCCCGGACTGGCGAAGAAGCCGGCGGCCGAAAGCATGCGCCTCCGCGCCGACGGTACGATCGAAGGGTTGTCCTGAGTCGGGGCGATCGACCGCGAAATTCAATCGGATTCGCGCTCGAAGACGGCAGCACCGCGCAGGAGGTTCTGCACGGCGGCTTCGAGCGCGGGGAATCGGTCACGGGGCAGCCGGACACGAAACGCCGCATCGGCTTCGAAACGCTGCTCCAGCATCTCGGCATCGACCGTGGGCAGCAGTTGCTGCACGGCACCGATCTGGTGGTATCCCACGTGAAAGCCCACCGTGACGGTATCGACCCGCTCCACGGTGGGCAGTGATGCCAGGGCTTCCTGCACGGCGCCACTGTACGCCTTCACGAGGCCACCGGTGCCGAGCTTGATGCCGCCGAAGTACCGCGTCACGACGGCGGCGATTTCGCCGATGCCGCAGTGTGCGAGCACCGTGAGCATGGGTCGACCGGCCGTGCCATGCGGCTCGCCATCATCGCTCATGCCGATGCGATCGGTGCTGCCGGGCGTGCCCACGACATAGGCCCAGCAGTTGTGCGTGGCATCGGGAAACTCGGCGTTCATCTCGCGAATGAACGCCTGCGCCTCCTCAACGGTGCGCACCCGTTCGATGGTGCACAGAAATCGACTGCGATCGATGACCTGTTCGATCCGGTGCCGATCGGCCGGCACCGGATAACGCAGGTCGCTCACTTGTATGGCGAATCGTTGCGGGACGAGGGACCGCGCCGGCTGCCCTGGCCCGAGCCCTGTCCCGGCTTCGCACCGGGGCCTGACCCCTGCCCCGGACGCCGACGCCGATTGGAAGACGACGCTCCACTACCCGCCGAAGTCCGGGTTTCCCTGGCCGCCTTGCGGGAGGCTTCCGCCTCCTGCGCCGCCACGCGGCGGGCGGCCTTCTCGGCCGACCGAGCCCGGTCTTCCGCCTTCTTCTTGCGGATCTCGGCGATGCGTTCGGCGAGCGGCACTTCGAGTTTCTGCTGCGCCTTTGCGGTGTAGTCGAAATCGGGAACGGTCACCCGCGGCAACGAACGCTTGATGGCGCGTTCGATGAGCTTGAGCTCCCCTTCCTCTTCCGGACTCACGAAGGTGAACGCTTCACCCGTGGCCTCGGCGCGCGCCGTGCGGCCCACGCGGTGGATGTAGTCCTCGGCCGCGACCGGCACGTCGAAGTTCACCACATGCCCCAGGGCTTCCACGTCGATGCCACGGGCCGCGATATCGGTGGCCACGAGCACCTGATACGTGCCGTCCTTGAAACCGGCGAGCGCCTGGGTGCGCTGCGACTGCGACCGATTGCCGTGAATGCGCTCGGCCTTGATGCCCGCGGTCACGAGCTGACTGGCGAGACGGTTGGCGCGATGTTTGGTGCGCGTGAACACCAGCGCCTGGGGCATATCCCCACGCTTGAGCAGCGCCACCAGCAGGGCGCTCTTGAGATCCTGCGACACCGGATACACCGCCTGCGTGATGCCCTTGGCCGGCGCGGCCTGCCGCTGCAGGTTCAGCGTGACCGGCTTGTTCAGCATCTCCTGCGACAGCGCCGCAATCGGCGGCGGCATGGTCGCGCTGAAGAACAGCGTCTGCCGCTTCTTCGACGGCAGATGCCGCAGGATCTTCTTGATCTCGGGCAGGAAGCCCATGTCGAGCATGCGATCGGCTTCGTCGAGCACGAGATACTCGAGATGATCGAGCTTCGCATACGGCGCGCGGAAGTGATCGAGCAGACGGCCCGGCGTGGCGATGATCACGTCCACGCCGCTGCGGAAGGCGTGTTCCTGCGGGCCCATGCCCACCCCACCGAAGATGGCGGCACCGGTGAGCGGCGTATGGGTGGTGACATCGTTGAGACTCTCGAGAATCTGCGCCGCCAGCTCGCGCGTGGGCGTCAGCACGAGCGCGCGCGTATGCCCGCGCGGCTTGCTCATGAGCTGATGCAGGATGGGCAGGAGGAAGGCGTAGGTCTTGCCGCTGCCGGTCATGGCGCAGGCGAGCACATCCTTGCCCTCGAGTGCCGGCGGGATCGCTTCGCCCTGAATGGGCGTGGGGCGCGCGAAGCCGAGGTCCTTGAGACCGTGCTGGAGACTCGGGTGAAGCTGTAACGAACTGAAAGAAGTCATACCGGATGATAGCGGGTCCGGCGTCAGGAAGCAGGGCGCGCCACCTCGGCCAGCCGTTCCCAGGTGAGGCCTTCGGGGCAGACGACCTCCGGGCCGCTGCCTCCGAGCATCCGCCGCGCCGTGTCGAGATTCGCAGCGGTGGTCGCATCCCCGGGCTGCAGGGCCTGTGCCCGGCACAACCAGGCAAAGGCAGCCAGCTCGTTTCCCTGCAGGTGCAGGGCATTGGCCACGCTGTTGGCGAACACCACCGCGGCCCGCGGATTGCCGTCGAGGTGGCGACGCGCCGTCTCCGACTGCAACGCGTCGGTCACCTGCAGCAGTTCGTCGATACGCCCGGCCTGGAGCAGGCAGAACGCGCGATTGGCGAGATAGGGCGCATCCTGGGCCGCGAGTGTGCGGGCGCCGTCGAGGATGTCGAGCCCGGCGCCGGTCTCGCCGCGTTCACACAGCAGCACCGACAGATTGATGCGGGCCGAGAACGAATCGGCATTCGCCGCCAGCATGGCGCGATAGAAGGTTTCGTCGCCGTCGCTCCACACGGTGGTGCGGTGCATGCTGAGCACCGTGCCGATGATCGTGCCGATGATCACGAGGGCGCCGCCCATGCTCACGATACGACCCACCGGCCACGTGATACGACACGCGAGCCGGCGTCCCACACTCATCACCAGCGCGGCACCCGCCACGAGCGGCAGATAGAGATAGTGGTCGGCCACGGTGGAGATGCGCTGGTATTCGAACGGCACGAATCCGAGCACCGGCAGCAGCAGCAGCAGCCACATGCCCGCCGCCGGCATCGCCAGCCGGTCACCGTGGCGTCGTGTGGTGAGCCAGACGACAAGGCCAAGCACCACGAGCGCCGCCACACCCGCCACGGTGGCCAGCGGGTGCGCCAGCAACCATCGGGGTGTGCGTCCGTAGTCGGCGGCGAGCGGCCAGGGCCACACCATCTCCCGCGCGTAGAAGCCGAGCGCGTCGAGGGCCACGAACACGCGGGTTGCCCATCCCACCGTGGGGGCGGTGGCCTGTTCGGCGCGTGTCATGAACGCCGCGATCAGCACGGCCACCACCCACAGCCCGAGCATCGGCATCGCCGAGCGCAGTCGTGAACGATCGGTGAACCACCACCATGCACCGATGGCCAGCGGGACACCGGCCACCTGCGGTTTGCTGAGCAACGCCAGGACGAACAGCAGCGTGGCCAGTGCATCGCGTGTCCAACGGCGCGCACGCACACCATCGTCCACATGCAGCACCATCGCCGACAGCGCCAGCAGTGTCGCAAGCAGGTCGCGTCCACCGGAAATCCACGCCACGGCTGCCACCTGTGCCGGATGCAGCGCGAAGAACGCGGTGCCCGTCAACACCAGCACCATTTCGAGGCGCACCTCTCCAAGGCGTGCATCGTCTCCGGTACTCGTCTCACGCGCATCATGCGCCCCGGCTGCCGACACCCCGGTCGGTGTCGACAAGGTCTGCCGGGACATGATGGTGAGCAAACGCGCCACGAGCAGCACATTCCCCACGTGCAGCAGCAGATTGAGCACGCGGAACGGGACGACCGCACCGCCACCCAGAGCATACACCAGCGCCCACAGGGTGCGGGTGACGGGGATGTAGAGCCCGAACTCCGGAGCGCTCCAGATCGCCCCGAACAGACCGTCACGCACGGCCACATTGTCGAAAATGTGTTCGCCGTCGTCCCATGTGAGCGCGGGCGCGTCGAACAAAGGCACCTGCACCATCACGATGGCCAGAACGATCACGGCCAGACCGACGGCGAGTGTCGCGGTCGACCCCGCCGTCGGCCTGGCCATGAACGGAACCGGATGCGTCGGACGATTCACGACGGGCCGGTCATCCCGTGGCGGCAATCTCCTCACCGGGATTGATGAACTGATCCTGCTCCATCTGATACTGCCGGTTGTAGAGATCGCGATACCGCCCACCGAGCGCCAGGAGCTGCGCGTGGGTCCCCCGTTCCACGATCGCGCCCTTCTCGAGCACCAGGATCTGGTTGGCACTCGTGATCGTCGACAAGCGGTGCGCGATCACGAAGGTGGTGCGGCCGGCACGCAGGCGACGGAGCCCTTCCTGGATGAGATGCTCGCTCTCGGAATCGAGACTCGACGTGGCTTCGTCGAGGATGAGCACCCGCGGATCGGCCAGGATGGCGCGGGCGATGGCCACGCGCTGACGCTGACCGCCGGAGAGTTTCACCCCGCGTTCGCCCACGATGGTGTCGTAGCCCTGCGGGAATCCCATGATGAACTCGTGCGCGTTGGCGATCCTCGACACGTGTTCGATCTCTTCATCGGTGGCGCCGGGCTTGGTGAAGGCGATGTTCTCCTTCACGGTGCCATCGAACAGGAAGTTGTCCTGCATGACCACACCGAGGTGATGCCGGTAGTCGCGCAACCGGAGGTCGCTCACCGCCGTGCCATCCACGACGATGCGCCCCTGTTGGGGCTGCGCAAACGCCATGATGAGCGAGATCATGGTGCTCTTGCCGCTGCCGCTCGATCCCACCAGCGCCGTGGTGGTACCGGCGGGGGCGTCGAACGACACGTTGTGCAGCACCGGCACCCCGGGCTCGTATTCGAACGACACATCGTCGAACCGCACATGGCCAACGACCGTGGGCACGGACAGCTTGCGCTCGTCCTCCTGATCTTCCGTGGCCATGTCGCGCAGTTCACGGATGCGGTCGAGCCCCGCGAACGCCTCGGTGATCTGCGTGCCGATGCTGGCCACCTGCACCAACGGCGCGGTGACCATCGCGATGAAGAACACGAACGTCAGCAGACTGCCCAGCGTCATCGCACCCGTGATGACATCACGACCGCCCACGTACATCGCGATCACACCGATCACCCCCACCACCGCAAACCCCAGCGTCCCGGTGAGTGAGGTGCCGGTGATGGTTTTGGCGATGTTCTCGAACAGGCGCTGCACGCCCTTGCCGAACACGGCCTTCTCGCGGTCTTCGGCGGTGTAGACCTTCACCAGGCGGATGCCGCCCAGTGTCTCGGTGAGCCGGCCCGTCACTTCGGCCGTGATGACACTGCGCTCGCGGAAGATGGGGCGCAGGCGTTTGAAGGCGATGCTCATGCCCGCGCCGAAGAGCGCGAGGAACACCACCGTGGCCAGCGTGAGCCGCCAGTTGAGGTAGATCAGCACCCCGAGGGCGGCGGCGGCGCTCAGAATGCCACCGGTGAGCTGGATGAGTCCCGTGCCGATGAGATTGCGGATCCCTTCGGGATCGTTCATGACCCGCGAGACCAGCACGCCGCTCTTGGTGCTGTCGAAGTACCGCACAGGGAGGCGGATGAGGTGCCCCTGCACGTCTTCGCGCAGCTGGGCGATGGCCTGCTGGGCGGCCACGCTCACCACCTGGGAGAGCGCGTAGCCGGTGATGGACTGCACGATCGTGGCGGCCAGACCGGCCAGCGCGATCAGACCGAGCAGATGAATGTCCTTGTTGGGGAGCACGTCATCGAGCACGTACTTCGTGGAGTAGGGAAGCACGAAGCCCGACGCGCGGCTGATGATCATGAGCACCAGGCCGATACCGACCGACCGTCGGTGCTCCCACATGAGGGCGCGCACTTCGCTCCAGGCGCGCTTGCTGTCGTACTTGGGTTTGCCTTTGGCAGGAGGATTCATTCCGGCAATCTACTGCCAGCGCCTGACGGCAGCCTTAACGGCAGTCCTGGCGGCGCGGGCCGGCCATGGTGACGGCGCCGGGGGTGCGGTATCTTGCAGATATCCCCGACCCCATCCCGCGTCACATGCATCTTCTTCCCGATCCGGAAACACTGGCCAAAGTCGAAGTCCTGGCCGACCTCGAGAAGGACGTGGAACAGCTCATGGAAGCGCACGAGTCCAAGCGCATCCTGTGGTTCCCGTCCGAACTCCTGGCGCCTGAACCCGATACGGACCCCGACCTGCACATCAAGGGCCTGCGGGAGCGTGCGCGGGGCATTTCCATGCCCTCCCGCGTGGCGATCTGCCTGAACACGCTCACCGAAGAAGGCCTGCCGCACTTCCACCGTCTGCTGGCCACGTACCTGGGCGGCGACACGTTCTGGGCCAAGTGGAACAACCTCTGGACGGCCGAGGAAGACCGTCACGGCGCCATCCTGCACGACTACACACGCGACAGCCAGCTGCTCGACAATCCGACGTTCGAGCGCATGCAGTTCGAATATCTCAAGGCCGGCTTCGAGCCGTCCTGGGACCGGGACCCGTATCGGGTGTTCGTGTACACGTCGTTGCAGGAGCGCGCCACGCAGGTGAGTCACGCCAACACCGGCAAGCTGGCCGGCCAGTACGAGCCGCTCATCGGCACGGTGCTGCAGAACGTGGCCAAGGAAGAGGCGCGTCACTACGTGTTCTACCGCGAGATCTTCAAGCGTGTCCTCGATCGTGATCCCAACCGCGCGCTCGAATCGGCCGCGCTGATCATGCCGAGTATCGACATGCCGGGCATCAACATGCCGCACTTCCGCGAGATGGCCGACGTGATCCGTCGCGCCGGCATCTACGGGCCGCGGGAGTACATCCGGATCGTCGAGGATCTCATCCGCTTCTGGGCGCTCGACAAGATCGAGGGCCTCAACGAAGCCGGCCGCAAAGCCCAGGAGAAGATCATGACCATCACCGCGCGTCTCGAGCGTGTGGCGGACATGATGGAGACCCGGAGCCGGGCGAAGACGTTCCAGTTCCAGGTGGCGTTCGCCCGCGAATTCGCGATGGATTGATCGGCCTTATCGGCCGGACCGCTCGCCCACGCCCTTCATCAACACATCGGGACTGTCGCCGAACATCCCGTCCACACCCAGTCGTACAAACTCGCGAACCTCGGCCACCGGATCCCCGCCATACCGGCGGGCGAGAAACATGGGTTCCGACCGCAGCGTCCACACGTGCACCATGAGTCCGGCATGGTGAGCATCATCCACCAGCGTCGTCGGCACGCTGGACGAATCGGCGCCCACGATCATCCGCGAATTCACGCCGATCGCGTCGGCGAAGCGGGCGATTTCGCGAAGCCCTTCGGGAGTCACCCTTTGTGTGCCCGTGCGAGGATCTCCCGCGAGCCGTCGATCGTACGGTATCTCCTTTGCGGAGAGCAACAGCACGAGGCGCACCGCGGTTTCATGACGCAGGACCTGCAGATTGCTCACCTCGAAACTCTGAATGAAGACGGGCGCATCGACCCGATCGAGTTTGCGGGCGCGCAGGGCGCGCAGCAACGGCGGTTCGATCGGGAGACCGATGCTCCGGAAATAGCTCGGGTGTTTCGTCTCCGGGTACACCCCCACCGGACGGCCACGCAACCGGCCCAGTGAATCGGCGAGGGCCAGCACCTCGTCGAAGGTGGGCACGGGGAAATGTCCGTCCCATGCATGTGAACGGAACGACAACCGCTCGCGCGCCCGCAGTGTGCGAAGCTCGGCAAGCGTGAAATCCTCGGTGAACCAACCTTCGATGGTGTCCCCATCGACGACTTTGCGGGTCCTGCGCATCGGAAAGCGCTCGGCCACATCGGTGGTCCCCCCGATCTCGTTTTCATGACGGGCCACGAGCGTGCCGTCCTTCGTGCTGACGAGATCGGGTTCGATGTAGTCGGCGCCCATCTCGACCGCGAGTGCGTAGGCTGGGAGGGTGTGCTCGGGACGATGGCCACTGGCACCGCGATGGGCGATGACCAACGGCCTGGCGGCAACCCGTGCCTCGCGCACCGACCGGGCAACAACCGATGACGGAGATCCCGTTCGGCATCCCACCGCCATGAGCAGCAGAATGCTTCCGGCAACACCCGTCACCGTCGACACGACGGTCAGAATTGCAGCGCGGTGGGAGAATCTCATGGAGTTTCGTCGGTTTCGAAGACAAGTTACCGCCATGAGTATCGCCTCGACCCAGGAGATCGAGTCACGACTTCGTACCGCCCTTGCGGGACGGTATCGCATGGACGGATTGCTGGGGCAGGGCGGCATGGGCGCCGTCTTCCGTGCACACGACGAAGCGCTGGACCGGCCGGTGGCCCTCAAGGTGCTGCCGGCAGAATTTGCGACCCAGCCCGACCTGCGCGAGCGGTTCCTCCGCGAAATGCGCACCACCGCCGGTTTTTCGCACCCCAACATCGTCCCGGTTTTCAGCATCGAGGAACATGCCTCGCTGCTCGCCTATGCCATGGGCTATGTGGAAGGGGAGAGTCTCGCCGATCTGGTGGCGCGGACTGGCGCGCTTCCGGTGCGCGATGTCGTGCGGATGCTGCAGGACATCGCGTATGCGCTGGCCTATGCTCATGGGCGCGGTGTCGTGCATCGCGACATCAAGCCCGACAACATCATGATCGAGCGGGCCACGGGCCGCGCGATGCTGATGGATTTTGGCATCTCGCGTTCGGTGCATGCGGCGCCGGTGTCCGGTACGCGGGCCGGTCTCACGCGGGTGGGCGAAGTGGTGGGCACCCCCGAGTACATGAGCCCCGAGCAGGCGTCGGGCGACGACATCGATGGTCGCAGCGATCTCTATTCGCTCGGTCTCGTGGCGTGGTTCGCGCTGACGGGTCGGCCCGCCGTTACGGGCGAGAACACACAGAAGGTGCTGGTGAAACAGCTCACCGAGCCGGTGCCTCCCGTGATCTCGATGCGCGCCGACGTGCCGGCGCCGCTGGCCGAGATGGTGGACCGGTGCGTGCGCAAGGCGCCGGAAGAACGCTTCGCCAACGCCGAGGCGGTGGTGGATGCCCTGGACGTGACGTCATTGCGGGGCGCGGAGATTCCCCTGCCGGTGCGCCTGCTGGCGCAGGAACTCGGCCAGGTGTCGCTGGTGGTGTTGTTCGGGGCGCTGCTCATCCCCCTGGGCTACGGCTTCCTCGCCCGGCAGGGCATGGGCGATCTCGACGTCATCCTGCCCGTCGTCCTGCTGGCGGCGGTGCTCTGGGGACGGCTCGCGCAGACCGTGCATCAGCTGCGCCATGTGGTGCTGCGGGGCTTCCATGTGGAAGCCATCCAGGCCGGTTTTCGCGCGCTGGGTGAGGAGCGCGCGGCCGAACGGGCGCAGCTCCGGGCCAATGGTCACGTGGTCGCACGACGGCGACGGCAGATCGTGATCATGGTGGTCGGGTTCCTGGTGTCGTTCCTGCTGCAGCAGTGGGTCCTGCGTACGATGCGTGTCGAACTCCGACCGGGGTGGTATGGGGTCTCACGGCCCGGGGTGATCATCCTGCTCGCTGCCTACGTGATGCGCGGGGTGTCGATCGTGGGTCTGCTGCGGTCGCCGCTCCGGGCCAGTGCGGGCGAACGGCTCTTCGCCTGGATCTGGGCGGGGTGGCCGGGCCGTCTGGTGATGCAGTTGTTCACGAGCGGTGTGTATCCGCAGACGGCGACCTACACGATTCCCACGCCGGTTCCTGTGGCCGGGACGGTCCCGTCGACGGCGCGCCGCCATACGACATCGGACGTGGAGGCCACGCCCTCACTGGAACAGCGAGTCGCCGCACTCGAGGCGTGGCGTCGGGGGCAGGAGCGCTGACCTGTCCTGCTTCCCCTGTTGGCCCACCGGTGGCCACGGGAGTGACCACCGTGTGAACAAACGGTTCGATGGCAGGGTTTCATGGAGTTTCGTCGATCCATGCCCCAAGTTTCCGCCATGAGCGACCCGGCCCCAGAGGACATCGAGTCCCGACTTCGTATCGCCCTCGCGGGCCAGTACCGCGTGGAGGGACTGCTGGGGCAGGGCGGCATGGGTGCCGTCTTCCGCGCACACGACGAAGCGCTCGACCGGCCGGTGGCCATCAAGGTGGTGTCGCCCGACATGGCGGCGAGTGCGGAGCTCCGTCAGCGCTTCGTGCTCGAGTCCCGCACGGTGGCCCGTCTGCGGCATCCGAACATCGTCGCCGTGTATGCCGCCGGTGAGGTGGACGGACTCCTGTACTTCGTCATGGAGTTCGTGCCCGGGGAGAGTCTGCGTGAACGGCTGACCCGCGAAGGCACACTCAGTGAAGCCGATGGCGTCTCCATTCTGCACGATCTGGGACTGGCGCTCGATTATGCGCATGCCGCCGGCGTGGTGCATCGCGACGTGAAGCCGGAGAATGTGCTGCTCGACCGGGAGACCGGACGCGCCATGCTCACCGATTTTGGTGTCGCGCGCGCGCTCCAGGGCAGCGCGCAGATCACCGGTGTCGGCTTCGTTCTCGGCTCGCCGCGCTACATGAGCCCCGAGCAGGCCGGCGGTGAACAACATCTCGACGGACGCAGCGATCTCTATTCCCTGGGACTCATCGCGGTCGAGATGTTCACCGGTGCGCCGGCGGTGGACGCCACGAGTGCGGCCACGGTGCTCATCAAGCATCTCACCGAGCAGGTGCCTTCGCTCACGATATCGGCGCCGGGCCTGTCGGCGACCACGGCACAGGCCATCGACGTCCTGTTGCGCAAGAAACCCGAGGAGCGCTGGGCCCGCGGGCGGGATTTTGCCGCGGCGATCACCGGCACGGGCGTCCCGGGTATGGGGACGCCGCCGACACCCATTCCCGGCGTCGTACCGCCGGGCGTGTCAACGCACCCCGTGCAGCATACGGGTCCGCCTGGCCCACCGGCGAACCGGCATGTGACACCGGGTGAGGCCTCGCGCGGTTCCCGTGGTGCACGACGCTGGATCATCGGTGGTGCAGTGGCCGCGGCCACGATCGCTGCCGCGGCCTTCTTTGCGACGGGGCGCGGCCGGGCGAACGACACGGAGTGGCTGGTGGCGCCGTTCGAGGTGCAGAGTCCCGATCGTTCGCTCGACTGGCTGCGGGAAGGGGGGCTCAACATGCTCACGCTTTCCCTGGCGCAGTGGAAGGATCTGCACGTGGTCGAGTACGAACGCACGCTCGATCTGCTGCGCGATGAACGTCTCGACGAAGCGCGGCGCGTGGGTCTCGAAGACGCACAACGTCTGGCCCGGCGCGCCGGGGCGGGTCGTGTGGTCCTTGGCCAACTCACACTCGCCGGCGACTCCGTCATCGCGACGGCCAATCTGTACGATGTCCGCTCCGGGAAAGTCACCGATCGTGCCCGTGCGGCGGCGCTGCGCACGGCCGATCCACGCGGGCTTTTCGAGCAGTTGGCCGGCGAGCTGCTGGATCTCGTCGGCGGACCGCGGGTGTCGCTCGATCTCGCGGCGCAGACCACCACGTCGGTGGAAGCCTATCGTCTGTATCTGAGCGGATTGCGGGCGCTGAACTCCTGGCGGCTCGACGAAGCCGACTCGCTTTTTTCGCAGGCCATCGGACTCGATTCGACATTTGCCCTGGCCTACTATCGCCGTTCGCTCGAACAGGGGTGGCTCAGCCGCATGGACAGTTCGATGCTGTCCGATGCCGATCGCGCCGTGCAGTACGCGTCGCGGTTGCCGGCCCGTCAGCAGGAGATCGTGCGTGGTCATGCCGAACTGACGCGCGGTTTCGTGAACATGGGCGCGTCCAATGGCGACGCATCGCGGGCGTCGTTCCTCGCGGCGCGCAATCGTCTCGCGAAACTCGTCGCCGCCGATTCGCTCGACGCCGAGGCGTGGTACGCGCTGGCCGACGCCGATTTCCATCTCGTCTGGAACTCCAACTATGGGCGTTCCGCCGACAGCACGGCGAAATATCTCAACGAGTCGCTCCAGGCATTCCGTCGCACCATCAAGCTCGACTCGACCTTCCATCTCGCCTTTCAACACCTGGTGGATCTGTACGAGCGCGCCGCGGTTCCGCGATCGTTCCTCGTGCTGGTGAACGACTCCATCAAGCCCGGTGGCATCGACGCTTACGAACGGCGCATCGGTACGCCGGATCAGGTGGCCGCCCTGCGAACGGCCGCCAGCGCACGCGCCCGTGATGCCGCGATGGGCTGGATTGCCGCCGACCCCGATGCCATCCAGCCGCGATTCGCGCTGGCCACCAATCTGGAAGCCTCGGGCATGCCGGACAGCGCGGTGAAGGTGCTCCAGGCCGCGATGGCCCGTTCCACCACCAACAGTCCGGCGTTGTCGTGGCGTATCCTCCGTATCCGCGCCCGGCAACTCACGCCGGGCATCGGTCAGGCCTATGTCGATCAGCTGAATCGCATGTCGGTCGATTCCCTGCGCGATCTGTCGATCGGTGAGCGCTACACCGCTCTCACCGATGCCATGGGCGTCGCGGGCCTGTCGGGTCGGTTGTCGCTCCTGACCACCGCGTCCAATCTGCTGACGAACTCCACCGTCATGCTGCCCATGGTGCAGCAGGTGCCCACGCAGACCGTGGCCCAATGGCTGGCGCTGTCGGTGCGAATCGGGGCCGGCGTGCCACTCACCGCCGCCGAACGCTCCCAATTCAACGACATCGCACACAAGCTCGGGCAGTTGCCACCCACACGGCAGGATCGGGTGAGCGCCTACATGATGTATCTGGCCACACGCGATTCATCCTATGCGAACATGGCGCTGAACATCGTGAAGGCGCAGGGCGACACGGTGGGCTATCCGGAACTGGAGGCGTTGCTCGCGATCCAGCGCCACGACACCGCCACCGCGCAGCGCATCGCCCGCACATTCCCCACGCCGGATTCCCTCAGGAAATCGAATATCGGCTCCACCGGTCTTCGCATCGTGACGCGTGCGCTCGTTCTCACCGAACTCGGCAACCCGCGCCGGGCCGTGGAAACCCTCGAAACCATCGATCCGGCGCGTTTCCAACGCAGCGAAGCGCTGGAACTCACATGGCCGGTCTATGTGCGGCAGTTCGCCCTGCGCGGGCGGCTGTACGAACAGCTGGGAGAGAAGGACAAGGCCATCGAGGCCTACGAACAATTCCTCACGCTGTGGAAGGAAGCGGAAAGCCCGCTGCAACCGCAGTTGCGGGAAGCGCGGGAAGCCGTGGCCCGATTGCGCGATACGCCAATGAGTCGCCCGAGCTGACAGGGCGGCAGATATGTCGACAAATACATCGGACACATCAGATACATCAGATACATCGGCTGATCCATCGACCTGACTCCCCTCCTCCCGAGAACGGTTCCATGATCCCCACGGCACCTGAAACGCTGCTGACCGCCATTCGCGGGCGGGATCGCGATACCATCGAGCGCCTGCTGCGCGAAGATCCCGCGTTGTCGACCCACCGGGCCACCGGAGGGGAGTCGCTCGTGCTGCACACCTGCTACATCGGCGCACCGGAGCTCGCCCCCCTGCTGCTGCACGGTCGTGTGCCCGACGCGGCGGAGGCCGCGGCACTGGGCGATGTGACGGCGCTCCGCAGCGCCATCGAAAACGACGACGATGCCCGCGTGCGTCGCAGCAGCGATGGATGGACGCCGTTGCATCTCGCGGCGTTTTTCGGTCATGTGGATGCCGTGGCGCTGCTCATCGATCACGGCGCGCCGCTGGATGCACTGAGCACGAACGCCACGCGCAACACCCCGCTGCACGCGGCACTGGCCGGTGCCACCAACAGCACGATCGTGCGCCGCCTCGTTTTTGCCGGTGCCGACGTGGAAGCGCGTGGCGCGCACAATGTCACGCCCTTGCACCTGGCGGCATCGCGGGGAGATCAGGCTCTCTGCGAACTGCTCATCGCGCGTGGGGCCGATGCGCATGCGCTCACCGAGGACGGCAGCACGCCGGCCATGATGGCCACCGCGCGCGGATTCACCGAGCTCGGCGGGAAGCTCGCCGCCTTGCCCACAGAGTAGGCGGCGGAGACGCAGGGACGATACGGCGCCGTGTGCGCCATATCACCAAAACGCCGGACCTTCGTGATGTGACACGGGTCGTAAGAGATCGGGGGGTGTACCTCGCCCATACCCGCCGATGTTCAGACCGAATTGAGACCGATGTTCGAACGGTTCCCTCAGCCAGGAGCTCCCATGTATTCACGTCGAATTCTTGCCACGCTGGCCGTGCTCTCCATCACGGCCGCCTGCGGCAATACAGCAGAAGGAGTCAAGAAAGACGCCGAGAACGCCGCCGACAAGACGGCCGAGGTGGCCGCGGATGCCGGCACCAAGGTGGAAGGTGCGCTCCAGACCGGTCAGGTGAAGACCGCGCTCACCACCGATTCGCGTATCGACGCCAGCAACATCAACGTCGATACGGACGAGAACACCAAGACGGTGACGCTGCACGGTTCCGTGCCGACCGCGGCACAGAAGCAGATCGCCGAGGAGATCACCGTCGCCAAGGCGACCGGCTACACCGTCGTGAACGATCTCACGGTGAAGCCGAAGTGATCACCGAGTGATCATCGGGTGATCATGAAGCAGTGGTCACTTTCGTGATCACGAAGCAGTCGTCGGTTCCAGGGCTGGTGCGAGCATGCGGTACAGCACCGGCGTCACGAGACGCGCGATGAGCGTGCTCGACACCAGCCCGCCGATGATCACCCAGGCCAGCGGTGAATACAGTCCCGATCCCTGCACCGCGAGCGGTAGCAGCCCGCCGATGGCGGTGAGCGTGGTGAGCACGATGGGCAGGAAGCGGATCTCGCCCGCGCGACGGATGGCTTCGTCGAGCGGAACCCCTTCGTGTCGCAGCTGATCGGTGAAATCGACCAGCAGAATGCTGGTCTTGATCTCGATACCCACGAGCGCGACGAATCCGATCATCGCGGTGAAGCTCAGGGTGTACCCGCTCAACAACAGCGCGACGATCCCGCCCACCACGCCCAGGGGAATCACGGACGCCACCACCAGTGTGGTGCGGAAGTCCCGGAACTCCAGCACGAGAATGGCGAGAATCGCGAACACCGCCACGATGATGGCGCTGCCGATGCCGCCGAAGCTCTCTTCTCGGCTCTCGATTTCCCCCGCGGGGTGCAACGTGTATCCAGTCGGCAGCGCGATCGAATCGAGACGGCTGATGACGGTGCGTGTGACCGCATCCGTGTTGTAGCCCGATCGCACGTAGCTGGTCACGGTCACGCTGCGCTGACGATCCTTGTGCGCGATGATGGTGGGTGACGCATCGAAGCGCGTGCTGGCGAGCTGTGAGAGGGGCACCATCGCCCCCGTCACGCTGCTCACGAAGATCCGCTCCAGCGCGTCCGGCGTGGGCCGGCCGTCGTGCGCGATGCGCACCACGAGTGGATACTCCTCGCCATTTTCAGCGCGGATCGTGCCCGTCTCGAGGCCGGCGATCCCGAGGCGCAGGGTGCGCTCCACTTCGACGTTGGGAACCCCCAGCAATCCGGCCTTCTGCTTGTCCACCACCAGTTGCAGATCGGAGCGGCGCAGGCGCACCGGGTTGTTCACGTACTGGGTGCCCTCGGTGCGCTGCAACACGGCTTCGTACTGGGCCGCGATACGCTGCAGGGTGTCGAGATTCGTGCCTTCCACACGCATGGCAATGGGTGCATCGATGGGCGGACCGTTCTCGAATTCCTTGAGTTCGATGCGCGCACCCGGATAGAGCGCCAGCTTCTCACGCAACGAATCGAGCATGCGCGGCGTGCGCGTGTTGTCGTACTCCTTCAAGAGGACCAGCAACTGGGCGCGATTGGGCGCTTCGGCGCGCTGAAAGACATTGTAGTACACCATCGGATTGTCCTTGCCGATGTTGGCCATCACCGCACGCGTGAGCGGATGCGCCGAGATGAGCTGTTCGGCGTACGTCACCGCCCGATTGGTTTCCGCCAGCGATGTGCCATCGGGCGTGGCGATGTCCACGTGATACTGCGGCGTGCCGGCCTTGGGGAACAGCGAGAAGCCCACCGCCGGCACCAGCGCAAACGCCCCCACGATCAGCAGCGCCGAGATTCCCAGGGTGGCCCATGGGCGTGCCATGGCCCGGCCCAGCAGCGGCGCGTAGGTGCGATGAATGAGACCATCCAGCCATTGCAGCGCCCGATTGCCATGCGCCGAATCGGTGCGCGGCATGAGCCGGCTGGCGAGGAATGGAATGATCGTGAGCGAGACGAAGAGACTGGCCACCACGGCGTACACCACCGCGATGGGCAACGAACGGATGTACTTGCCCGGCAGGCCGGGCAGGAACAGCAGCGGCACGAAGGCGAAGATCAACGTGCCAGTGGCGCCCAGCACGGCCACACCGATCTGCTTCGTGGCTTCCACGGCCGCCGCGGTGCGTGTGTAGCCATTGCGCAGAAAACGCGTGATGTTCTCCACCACGACGATGGAATCGTCCACCAGCAATCCCAGCGCGATCACGAAGCCCACGATGGTGAGCTGATTGAGAGAGTAGCCGGTGATGTGCAGCATCGTCACGGCCATCGCCAGCGACAGCGGGATGGACACCATCACGATGATCGACGCCCGCGTGCCAAGCGGCAGCAGCGTGACGAGCACGAGCAGGATGGCGATGACGAAGTCCTCACCGAGCCGGGCCAGGCGTCGATCGACATTCTCCGATTGATCGAATCCGCGCGCCAGCGTGATGCCCGAGGGCAGCGTGCGCTCCAGACGATCGAGTTCGGCCCAGACGTTCTGCTTCACCGCGGACACATTCTGCCCCTTCTGTACCGCCACCGTCACCCACATGGCGCGCTGTCCGTTCCAGCGACCGAGGTGGACGGCATCGCCATCGCCCCATGACACCGTGGCGACATCCTGCACCCGCACCACGGCGCCGTTCGCCCCGGCAATCACGGTGCGTTCCACATCGCTGGCCGTGCGATAGCGGCCGGTGGTGGCCACGTTGTAGCGTCGTGTGCCCACGTCCACGGAGCCGCCGGGGATCTGGGTATTGTCGCTGCCAAGGGCGTTGAGCACCTGCGCCGGTGTGATACCGAGTCGCGCGAGACGACCCAGATCGAGCGTCACCTGCATCTCGCGTGGCGGTGCGGCTGCACGCCGCGCCCGCTTCACACCGGGCACACGCTCGAGCGCGTCCTCCACCCGCTTGGCGATGTCGTCTACCTGCGCATAGGGCGCCGAGGGCGCGACCAACGCCACCTGGAACACGGTGATGTCGGAGTTTTCATTGCGCTGCACGTCGAGACGCGTGAGCGCGGCCGGCAAGGACGGACGCAGGGCATTCACCTCGCGCAGCACCTGATCGTACTTGCGTTCGGCGTCGACATCGGAATCGAACTCCACGTTCACCACCGAAACCCCGTCGGAGCTCGTGCTTTCGAGCTTGCGGATGTTGGTGAGCGTCTTGATCTGCTTTTCGATGGGGTCGGTGACCAGCTGCTCCATGTCTTCCGGCGAGGCGCCGGGATAGACCGCGACCGTGGTGAAGATGGGCACCGGAAAGTCGGGATCTTCCGCCCGCGGGATGGCGATCCAGCTCGACACGCCGAGCGCCGCGAACATGAGGAACAGCAACACTGTGAACTGCCACCGCTTCACGGAAAATTCGGTCAGTTTGCTGAGGGGGTTCACGGCTGTATCCCCGCCTTGTCACGCGTGGGGGCCTGCGGGGCAGTAGCGGAAGCCGCGGTCGAAGCAGCGCGCACCGTCGAATCGAGTGTCGCCTCGCTCACGACCCGCACCCGCGCACCGTCGGTGACATAGGGCGCGCCGCGGGTGATCACCAGCGCGCCGGCCTCGAGACCATCGACCGCCGCATAGGCGCCACTCAACCGGGACACACGCACACGCTGTGCGCGGGCGATGTGTGCACCCTGTGACGTGGTGTCGGCCACGGTGAAAACGGTGGCCGAATCACGATCCGCTTCGACCAGGGCATCCACCGGCACCGATGCGGCGAGTGAAGTGCCGGCCACGGCGATGGTGATCTGTCCGACGAGGCCACTGGGCAGCGCGTCGCTGCCGGCAAGCGCGACTTCGACGGCGAAGGTGCCCGTGCGGGCATCGGCGGCACGTCCCAGCAGCACCACCGAACCGGTGAAGTTGCGGTCGGGGATGGCGTCGAAACGCACTGTGGCCTTGTCACCGACACGCACACGCAGCGCATCCCGATCGGTGAGACCGGCGCGCATGACACGACCGCGCTTCGAGCCCCCCAGTGTGAGCACGGACTGGCCGGGCCCCACCGTGCTGCCCGGTGTGCCGAGCCGGTGCAGGACGATACCGTCTTCGGGCGCAGTGACGATGGCGTATTCGCGATTCACGCGGGCCGTGGCCAGATCCGCCCGGGCGGCATCGAGTGCGGAGGTGGCGTCCTGCAGTTGGGCGAGGGTGGCCACGGAATCGGCGGCGAGACGCGTGATGCGCGCGTGGTCACGTTGGGCCTTGTCGACGCCCACCTGCGCCTTGGTCACGGCGGCATCGATTTCGCGCAGATCGAGTGCGGCAAGCACCTGGCCGCGCCGCACGGTGGCGCCTTCATCCACCGTCACGCGTTCGATCACGCCGCCGATCTTGAACGCGAGTGGGATCTCGTCGCGGGAACCGAAGGTGCCCGTGGCCACGACGGGAGAGGCCGTGGGCTGGGCACTCACCGGCGCGATGCTGACCGGCGTGGGCAATGTGGTGCTGGTATTGGCGTCAGCGGTATCGGCGGACGGACGGTCTCCACAGGCGGTGAGGACCGGCAACAGAGCCGCGGGCAGATACATCGTGGGACGCAGAAAGCGGGAATGTGTGGACATGGTGGACTCGGTGAATGGCGTGGGGCGGCTTCGTGAGGGAGCGCGCGTCGATGCGATGGCATCGTTATGGCGTCGCGGTGGTGTCGGAATCGGCAGTCGGAATCGTCAGTCCGGCAGCGATCGCAATGCGGCGGCGCGTTCGAGCTCCACCAGTCGGGAAGCGAGGGTGAAACGGGTGATCACCTGATTGATGGCCGCGGCGGTGAACGCCGAACGGGCGCTGAGAAAGTCCACCGGCGTCGCGAGACCTTCGGCGTAACGACGTTGCACGAGGGTGAACGCCCGCTGCGCCGCATTGAGGCGATCGTCCGCGGAGGTGACGCCGGCGCGGGCCACCCGCACGGCGTCGATGGCATTCTCCACCTGCATGTGAATGGCGCGTTGTGCTTCCATCTGCCGGTATTCGGCTTCACTGCGCAGCGCCCGCGCCTGTTCCCGGCGGGCGGCGTCCTGCGTGCCGTTGAAGAGATTCCACGACAACACGAGTGAGGCCAATCCGACATCGTTGTTGCGATCGAAGCGATAGCGATCGCCCTGCACGCCATAACTCGCGCCGAGGGAGAGCGACGGCAGAAACGCCGATGTCGCGAGGCGCTCCTGTGCCCTGGCGAGCTGGATGCCGCCTCGTGCCTGGGCGAGTTCCTCGCGACGGGTCATGGCGTTGGCGATCAGGGCATCGAGCGCGAGCGTGTCCACCGGCAGCAGGGAACTGTCCGCGGCGAGACGCACCTCGGCGTCGGTGTCCTTGTTGCGCAGCAGATTCACAGCACGCCGCGCGGCGTCGCGCTGACGGCGGGCGTCGTCGAGCTGCTGCTGCAGTTCGCTGCGTTCGGCCCGGGCCCGCAGCAGGACATCGGGTGTGGCCTGGCCCGCGTCGATGAGACGCTGACTGACACGCAGATGTTCTTCGAGTACCGGCACCGTCGCGTCCAGTGTCTCGACGGCGCGGGACGCGGTGGCGTATCCCAGCCAGGCGAGCTGCACGTCGGCGGCGAGTTGGCGCATGGCCGTGGCGCGACCGGCACCGATCAGATCCCGCTGCGCGCGTGCCGCCGCGCGGGAGGCGAAGAGTGCATCGTTGAAGAGCGGGAGTGCGAGTTCGAGCTTGGTTTCCTGACGCAGCGGCAGAGTCGCGGCGATGTCGGTGGGAAAACGCTCCTGGCCAATGAGCTGATTGAGCGCGGCGTAGGCGGGATTGATGAAGTCGCCGATGTTGATGACACCGCTGAATTCGGAATAGCGGGCATTGAGACCCAGGGACGGGAGAAAACGTCCATTGGCTTCCTTCACGCCGGCGTTGGCGCGACGCAGGGCCGCGGTCTGCTGGGCGAGCGCGAGATTGGCGGCAATGGCTTCATTCACATAGCCGTCGAGAATGGTCCGGGCCGACTCGCCGGCCGGGGCCGTGGTCTGCGCCCCGGCCATTGGCGATGTGCAGGCGAGGAGCAGTCCTGCCAAGAGGGCGCGTCTGAACGGCGATGCGTTGTTGTACATGGATTGGCGTACTAACACTGTTAAGTTGATGTCGCTTAAGAAGGGCGCCAGAGCGCCCGCGGATGGGAAATGCGTTGTGATGGGAGCCGATCGTCGGAAAGCGGCGATCGGATGTTTTCACCTAACGACGGAAGGTCATCCCGGGTTTCGGAGACTGCCCCGCATCATGACGTCGCAGATGCGTTCGACGCCGGCCCGCGGATCGAGCAGGTTGATGTGGGTGTTGTTCCGGTGGGTGAACCACAGGGAGACGACCCCGTGGATGCCACTCCAGAGCATCTGGGCGATGGCATCGGGATTGTCGAGTTCGGGGCGGAAAACCCCGTGTTGCATGCCTTCTTTCACACTGTCGAGCAGGAAGAGGTAGGCGTCCTCTTCCGGCGCTTTTTCAAGGCTGCCGACTTCATCGTCGAACGTGTGTCCGTGTTCTGTCATGAACATGAAGCGATACTGGCTCGGATTTGCCAGCGCAAAGTCGGTATACGCCAGCGCCATCCGGCGCATCCGCTCCACCGTGTCTTCGATGCGTCCGATGCCGTAGAGCGCGGTGCCCAGGGCGGAGAAGTCCGCCAGGCACAGCTCCATGATCAGCGCATCCTTGTCGCGGAAATGATGGTAGATGGCGGTGGGCGTGTAGCCGATGCGGGCGGCAATGGCGCGCATGGTGGTCGCCTCGACGCCATCGGCCACGAACAGCTCCCGGGCGGCATCCAGGATGGCCTGTCGCGTTTCGGCCTTCTGCCGCTCACGCCGAGCCAGGGAGGCGCTCCTGATTTCTGCAGTGCTCATGACAGGAAGTTGCCGTTTTCACCTAACACTGTCAAGTGATCGACGCCTCCCTAGAGATTGGTGTAATGGAAGAATCACAGACGGAATGGTTCCTTTCGGGTCCCGGCGTGTCTCCTCCCCGCGTCTCCCATCAGGCGCCCGGCGTAGCCCCGCGAAACATGAAGTACAGCGCCCCCATGATGCACAGGCCCGCCCACAGGAAGTCCAGTTTCACCGGCTGCTTCATGTAGAAGACCGCGAAGGGCACGAACACCGTCAGCGCGATGGCTTCCTGCAACATCTTGAGCTGCGGCAGACTGAGTGCCGTCGCGCCGATGCGATTGCCGGGCACCTGCAGCAGATACTCGAACAGCGCGATCCCCCAGCTCACCAGCGCCGCGATCACCCACGGCCGGTCACTCAGGTTCTTGAGGTGTCCGTACCAGGCGAACGTCATGAAGACGTTGGACGCGGTGAGCAGCAGGACAGTACGGAAGATCGGGCTGGAAAGAAGACCGGACATGGGCGCGGGGTGGCGGTGAAGGAGGCCGCCGGAATCGCGGGCCTCCTGCCGCACAATATGGCAGATCAGGGCCGGTTGGGCGTGACCGCGTGATGGACCCGCGGCGGCGAAGAATCCTTGATGAATCCCTGATGAATCCCTGCAAAAACGCCGTGCCCGCCGCCGGATGATTCCGACGGCGAGCACGGCGTGAGCAAAACCGGATCAGATCGCGGTCAGATACTGGAGCGAGCAGTAGCCTTCTTCGCCCTTCTCCGAGCGAATCAGCGCCCATTCGTCGTTGTACTTGCTGAGCAGCGTGACAACGGAATCGTGCGCCGCCTTGCCGATGATCGGCTGATCGGTGCCGGGCCCTTTGCGGATGTTCAGATTGGAACTCTTGGTCGTGACCTTGAGGCGCGTGGATGGCGCCGCCGGCGAGACATCGAGGTTGAGTACGAGATCACCACCCCGGAAGTCGGGGTCGATCTTCTCGTAGATGGCCCACATCCGGTCCTTGGCTTCGCCGGTGGGCACGACTCCGTCGATGTAGAGCACGTTGTCCTGTGCCCGCACCGCCACGTTGGTCGCACCACTCATACCGAGCGCGGTGATCAGCTCGGCGTACTTGGTTTCGAGAGCGCTCATCGGTGATTGCTGACGTATGGGTGGATGGCGTTCACTTCTTCACGGTGGCTTTGTTCTCGATCTTCTTGGGATTCAGGGCGGAAAGCGCCTGCATCACCTTGGGCAGATCGGCGCGCTTCACTTCACCCGTGAGCGTCACCACGCCATCCTGAATGGTGGTGCTCAACGTGGGATAGGCCGCGAGGGCCGCCGTCACGCTCGTGCGCAGGGCCTCGTCGGGAGAGATCACCACGGGGGGTGTGACCGTCGCGCTGTCGGCCACCGCCTTCACCCCTTTGACGCCCTTGATCAGCGCATTCGTCGAAGCGCGGACCTCTTCACTGGCGTACTCACCCTTGACGGTGGCGACACCTTTGTCGACCGCCACCGTGATGCCGGACACTCCGCTGATCGCGGTGTCGACGGCGGCTTTGATCTCTGCATCCTTCGGTCCGCAGGCCGAGAAGACGAGCGCGAGGGACAGGGTCGCGGCCGCCATCAGGCCGCGTGCGCGCAAACGTGGAAGTGTCACTTCTGACATGTCGGTATGACCTCGCTCGGAGTACGTGAACGTTGAGGGGCGTGGTTCAATGTACCCTCGAGTTCACGCATGATCCCTACCGATCCGCAAGCGACCCCAACCGTGACACTCCCGCTTCTTCCCGCTGACGCCTGGCCTGCTCGCGGCCGAGCCACAACGCGATCGCCAACCAGACCGCGCTCAACGGCGCCGCGGCCAGGGAGATGGTTCCCACCGCGAGGCCGAGCGCCGACAACCCGGCATAACTCCAGGCGCCGATCTGATCGCCGGAGCGATACACGAACGTGTCGATGAAGTTTTTTGCCTTGTACTTGTCTTCGGGCGACACGACCGTGTACAGCACCTCGCGCGCCGGACGACCGAACGCGTACTCACCGGCCCGACGCAGCACCTGGAACACCACGAACACGGCGAGCGTGCCCCATGTCCCCAGCGCCGCGAACCCCACGAGACTTAGCACCGGCATGATCGCCAGCGTCACCGCCACACCGAACCACTTGATCACCCGTCCCGTCACGAAAAGCTGGGCGAGAATGGTGAGCGACTGCACGACCGTGTCGATCGTGGCCAGGAACGCCGTGCGTGCTTCACGATCGGCGTAGCGCGCGCCCACGATCTCGGCCTGCTGGAAGTAGAGGATGGTCGAGCCGATGGTGAACATCAGCATGTAGAGACCGATGCCCAGCAGATAGGGCGACGCGAGCACGTGCGTGATGCCGGCAAACGCCGATCCCCCCACGGGTTGCTGTGCTTCGTCGCGGGCCCGCGTGTCGGGCCGGAAGCTGGGCGGGAACCGGCCGGCCGATCGCACGGCACTTTCGAGCAGCACCACCGACATCACCATCAGTACGGGCGTGCCCACCACTTCCGCCAGACGCGACGTCAGGAACGCGCCGGCCAGGGCGCCGAGTGTGCCGCCGACGCTGATGAACCCGAACAACCGCTTGCTCTGTTCAGGACGGAACGTGTCCGCCATGAATCCCCAGAACACCGAGGGGATGAAGAGACTGTAGATGCTGGTGAGAATCCAGAACGCCGGGCCGAGGTACGGCTCCCAGGTGTTCGGTCCCCATTTGATCACCGCGGCGAACGTGAGCAGCAGCGCGATGAACACCCGGTACACGATCGGGATGAAACGCCGCACGGGCAGTCGCGCCACGATCGATGAATACATCGGATTCATCGCCAGCGTGGTCAGCAACGTGCCCGTGAACAACCAGGGAAGCTTGTCGGTGCCGGCGGCGACACCGACCGCATCACGCACGGCGCGCAGAATGAAGTAGCTGGCCAGTGCGAAGAAGAAATAGATCGCGGCGAGCAGCGTCGCACGCTCCTCGCCCGGTTCGATGGTGCCCAGGCGATTGAACGTGCGACGCCAAAAAAACGGTTCGTCGGTCGTCACCGGGCCCCGCTCTGATGGCCCTCGTCCTGACGTCCTTCACCCGGTCGGGTTTCGCCCTGTCGCGCGCGCCACGCCGCGAGCACCGTCTGCTCCTTCTCTGGGGCCAGTCCGGCGCGCGCCTTTTCCTGCTCCGCGGCCGGTCGCGTCTTGTACCAGTCGAGCGTGCTCTTTGCCGTGTCGGCCAGCGGCCGGAACGTCAGACCGGCCGCTAAGGCCTTCTGACAATTCACGGCCATGAAACCGGCCGTGCGTCCCTGCCCCGGTTGCCACACCGGCATGTCGGACCACGCCCGCACCTGATGCTGCGCGAGGAACTCCGCGGGCACCCAGGTGAATTTCGCATCGCTGGTCGTGACGGCTTTGATGCCGTACAACATCTCGGCGATGTTGGTGGGCGCCGCCGGGCCGGTGGCGTTGAACGTGCCGATGGTGTGGTTCTCACCGAGTCGCACGATGAATTCGCCGAGATCGTGCACGTCGATGTACTGCACCGGATCGCTGGGCATACCGGGCGCCATGACTTCACCGCCCCGGTCGATACGCACGGGCCAGTAGGAGAACCGATCGCTGAGATCGCCCGGTCCCACGATGAGGCCGGGGCGAACGATGGTCACCTTGTCGGCGCCGAATTGCGCCTTCGCATCGATTTCGCACTGCACCTTGTTGGGGCCGTAGTGCGCCCCATCGTTGCTGGCCCACGCCTCGGGCGCGCCCGGTGCATGCATCGGCCCGCTCTCGTCCATGCCGGGCTTCGAATAGTCGCTGTACACCGAGATCGTGGAGACGAGGATGTACTGCCCGACACGCCCCTTGAGTGCTTCACCGGCACCGCGCACCCACTGCGGATTGCGCGTGGGGTTGTCGATCACGACGTCCCACGTGCCCTTCTTCAGTCCGTCGTGTCCACCCGGTGCGTTGCGATCGCCGATGATGCGCGGCACCTGCGGGAACAGGCCCTGCCCACTCTGTCCACGATTGAAGAGCGTGAGCTGATGCTTGCGCGCCAACGCGTAGTCCACCTGCTGCGGACCGATGAATCCCGTGCCACCAAGAATCAGAATGCGGAGCGGCCTGGGTTGTGCGTCGCCGGTTTCGGGCCGATAGGCGGGTTGAGCGGGAACCCGCACGCCGTCGGCGGTGAACGCCTGAGCCGCGGCCGGAACGCCGAGACCGACAGCGCCGCCGATGAGGGCGGACGATTTGATGAACGAGCGACGATCGAGCGTCATTGGAACGGGAAGTGGGTGAAAGACCGTGAGGTCAGGGGACGACCTTCCGGTCGAGCTGCTGGATGGTCTTCGTGCTGGCCGGACGTTCCTTGCGCAGACGGGCGGACACGGCTTCCGCGCGCGTGAGCACCCGCAACACGTTCTCGCCGGCGAGGGCCCGCAATTCCGCATCGGTCCACCCGCGCTTCACGAGTTCCGCCAGCAGGTCGGGATATTTTGAGACATCCTCCAGCCCCTGAACGGTTTCCGTGATGCCGTCAAAATCGCCACCGATGCCCACGTGCGCGCTGCCGGCGACCTTCCGGATGTGATCCAGGTGATCGGCCACGTCGCCGATGGTGACCACCGGCGCCGGATTCGCTTCGCGCCAGGCGGCAATGGCCCGGAACTGCGCGTCGTTGTCGTTGGGGAAACGTTTCGTGATGGAATCGCGGACGGCCGTGATCCGCGCGCTGTAGTCGGCGAACTTCTGCGAAGCGAACTGCGGCACGAAGGTCACCATCACCACACCACCGTTCTTCGGCAGGCGCGCGAGAATGGAATCGGGCACGTTGCGCGGCACATCGGTGAGCGCGCGCGCATTCGAGTGCGAGAAGATGACCGGCGCTTCGCTGACGTCCAGCGCATCGCTCATCGTGCCCGGTGAGACGTGTGCCAGATCGACGAGCATGCCCAGCCGGTTCATCTCGCGCACGACTTCCTCGCCGAAGGGCGTGAGACCGCCGTGCACGGGTTTGTCGGCCGCCGCATCGGCCCAGTCGAGCGTCACGTTGTGCGTGAGGGTCATGTACCGCGCGCCGAGCGCGTAATACGCCCGCAGCGCGCCGAGCGAATTCTCGATGGCATGTCCACCCTCCATGCCCAGCAGGGAACCGATCTTGCCCTGGGCGAAGGCCTTCCGCACGTCGGACGCGGTGAGCGCCGGCGCAAGCACATCGGGATACCGCTCGATGACGCGCCTGGCGATGTCGATCTGCTCGAGCTGCATGCGCGCATATCCCGAATCGCGCACTTCCCCGGGGATGTACACCGACCAGAACTGTCCGCCGATCATGCCCTTCCGCAGACGCGCGATGTCCGTCATGCCGCGTGTCGTCTGCCGGAGATTGTAGGCCACGACGTCGAGCGGCCTCTCCTTCTCCTCGCGCATCGCCCACGGCAGATCGTTGTGCCCATCGATGAGCGGCGAGCCGCGCAGGAGGCGACGGACATGCGCCACGCGCGCGTCCAGCGAGGCGTTGCGCATGGGCTGTCCCGCGGGTGTCGGCGCCACGGCCACGCCGGCCTTCGCGGTCTGCGCTTCGAGCGCGGAATCCGGCCCCATCATCGCCGCGGTGAGTGCGACGGCCAGGGTGACCATCGACACCGCGCCCGCCCGACCGGCGCCGCGGCGGACCGGCCGTTCGTGCCGCCGATCGGACCAACGGTTGCTCAGCATCCGATACGCTCCAGATAGTAGGGCAGCATCTTGCGCCACCAGGGCCAGTCGTGATTCACGTCGTGCCCCCACAATTCGTAGAGATGACCGACGCCCTTCCGGTCGAGCAGATCGTGGAAGTCCCGCGTCATGTCCGGACGCTCGTAGGCGCCCTGACCGCTGGTGAGCACGATCCGTGAGTGGTGTCGCAGTTGATCGAGGGGCCATCCCTCGATGTTGGCGACGTACCACATGGGATTGTTGAAGTAGCAGTTGTCGTCGGAGTACCCCAGCAGATAGCTCGGCGACAGATCGTAGAAACCGCTCATGCCGATCACCCCACCGAACAGATCCGGACGACGGAAGAACGCATTGGCCGCATGGAAGCAGCCGAAGCTCGCGCCGGTGGTGATGGCGCGCGCGCTCTGATCGCCGACGACGTGTCGCATGAACGGCACGACTTCGTCTTCCACGTACCGCGAATACAACGCCTGGCGTCGCGCACATTCGGGCACCGGCAGCCCCCGCTCCATCCAGGCCAGGCGGTTGATGGAATCGATGGAGAACACCCGGATACGTCCCTGGATGAGCAGCGGTTCGATGGCTTTGATCAGCCAGAACCGCTCGTTCTCCAGAAAATCCGCGGCCGCGGTGGGGAAGAGCAGGACCGGCTGACCGCGCCAGCCGTAGCTCACGATGGGCATCTCGAGACCGAGCGCGGGGCTGCGCCAGCGGTCGATGCGCTTGGGCAGCGCCGGGTCGACGAACTGTGGTGACATGCAGGAGAAACTCGCAGACGGGATAGCCGGTGGCCAGTCTTTCCGGCGCCCGGCCCCAACCGGACCGTTGCGGGGTGGTGACGCCGCCGTGGTCGTGCCGACATCTCCCCGTTGCGTTCCGCTGTCACCATGTGTCGCATGAGGACTCCATCGCCTGCCCATGCGGGACTGATTGCGGCGCCGATCGCAGGACCATCGCCCGCCAGACTCCCCGCCGCTCCGACCGATCTGGATGTCTTTCCGCACCATAGCGACGGGATCCCGCCCGGCGTGATTTCGGTCGGCAGTTACGATCTGCGGTTCGCCTGGACCCGGGCCGATCTGCACGCCGTCCAGGCCCTGCGCTATCGGGTGTTCAACGAGGAACTGCAGGAAGGGCTGGCCACGGCCGCCCACACCGGACGGGACGCCGACGAGCGCGACCCGTGGTTCCATCATCTCATGATCGTGCACCGGCCGAGCGGGGAGATCGTCGGCACCTATCGGCTGCAGACCGCGGTGATGGCCGCGACCCGCCACGGGTTCTACAGCGCAACGCTGTTCGAACTCGGCGCCGTGCCCGGCGCCATCCTCGGCGAGGCCGTGGAGATCGGACGGGCCTGCGTGGCGGCCCCCCATCGTTCGGGACGGGTGTTGCGACTGCTCTGGAAGGGACTGGCGCGTTACCTGCAATGGAACGAGAAGCGCTATCTCTTCGGCTGCTGCTCCATCAGCGGTCTCGACGAGACCCGCGCCGTGAACACCTGGCGCGCCCTGCATGCCCGGGAGGCGCTGCACGATCGGGTGCTGGTGCGGCCACGCCCCGAGGTGCGCGCACTCGCCGACGACGGGCGTCATCGCCCGCAGCTCGACGGGGACGCGCGGCAACAGGCGCTCGCCATTCCCCTGCCGCCCCTGTTCGACGGATACCTCTCGCTCGGCGCACGGGTATGCGGCGCACCGGCGTTCGACCGCGAATTCGCGACCACCGACTACCTGGTGCTGCTCGATATCCACGCGATGGAACCGCGCACGTATCAGTCGTTCTTCGGATGACACCTTCCCGGCCGTCGTTCGGGCAAGGGGCCATGCAACGGATCACGCGAGCCATCGCGCGTCGCATCGCCCAGGGAGTGGCGTGGCCGTTCATGCGCCTGCTGTGCCGGGGCGTGCTGACCGTCCTGCGCGTCGACGTCACGGTGCGCGGCGCGTGGCCCCGCGAACCCGTGCTGATGATCGCCAATCATCTCTCATGGCTGGACATCGTCGCGGTGTTGGCGCGGCGGCGCTGCACGTTCGTGGCCAAGCGGGATGTGCAACGCTGGCCCGTGGTGGGATGGTGCGCCGATGCCCTCGGAGTCATCTGGGTGGATCGCGAGCGCAAGCGCGATCTGCTGCGGGCCATTCCCGCGTTGCAGGAGACGCTGCAGTCGGGTACCTCGGTGCTGCTGTTCGCCGAGGGCACGACGGGAGACGGCCGCGCGCTGCTGCCGTTCAAGTCGGGGCTGGTGGAAGCGGCCGTGCGCGCACGGGCCCTGGTCGTTCCCCTCGCGGTGACGGCGTCGGCCAGTCAGGGCGATCTCTCGGCGCTCTGCTGGATCGGCGACGAAACCCTGATGGCCAATCTGCCGCGTGTGGGAGCCCTGCGTGACATCCGCATCACGCTGCATGCCGCGCCGGCGCTCATGCCCGGCCCGTTTGCCCGGGCCCGAGCGCAACGGAAACAGCTGACCGCTTCCGCGCGGACCGCCATTGCCATCCGCACGTTCGGTGGCGCGATCCGGCGGATGTCACCGGAAACCCGCCATCGGGCCCCTCAGCCGCAGACGTTCAGTTCGCCGCCACCAACGACTTCGTGAAGCAGAACTTGCGACCGATGGACAACTCGGAACGCGAAATCGATTTGTAGCGTGCGATTTTTTCCGGATAGCGCTCGATGGTGGACTCGAGATACCCCATCCGCAGAAAGAGCGGCTCGGCCAGCGAGATGGCGAAGATCTCCGGATAACTGCGCTCACGCGCCAGATGCTCGGCGGCGCTGATGAGCACCTGGCCCAGCCCGCGGCCCTGGGCATCGGGCGCCACGGCCAGCGACACGAGTTCGACGAGCGAGGGCGAGTACTCGTCGAGCGCCACCTGTCCGATGACACGTCCTTCCACCGAGCGGATCACCTGATAGTCCTGCAGGTGGCCGGTGACGAAGGCCTCGCTGCGCATGAGCGTCAGGCCATCGGGTGCATAGAGATTGTTCAGCGCCACGATGGCGGGGATATCGGCGTCGTCGGCATGATGCACGACGACGCCCGACGATTGATCAGAGATCACGGCCGACTATCGCGAAGCGTAGACCCGGGATTTGCCGGCTTTGTCGAAGAGGAGCACATCGTAGGCATCCTTGCGCGAGCCCATCTCCATGCCCGGTGAGCCCACGGGCATGCCGGGCACGGCGAGACCCCTTCCCGCCGGCTGTTCCTTGAGCAGCCGCACGATGAGATCGGCCGGCACATGCCCTTCGATGGCATACGCACCGACACGGGCCGTGTGACACGAGGCGAGCGCCGCGGGCACACCGAACGAGGCCTTCACGCTGTCCATGTCGTCGGTCTCGCGCACGGTGACCGTGAATCCCGCCTGCTTCACGTGATCCACCCACTTGGCGCAGCACCCGCAATTGGGGTCCTTGTACACGGTCATGGCGCGCACGGCGGGCTGCGTGGCCGGCTGGGCGGTCGCCCCCTGGGCTCCAGCCACTGCCCGGGCTCCGGCCTGGGCCTCCGCCACACGTCCCACGGCGACCAGTCCGACGAGCACGGTGGCCTGTTTCAGGAAGGCCCGGCGATCCGGCGTCTTCGAGACGTCCCCGACCGCCCTGTTGGGTAGATATGCAGACATGGTGGAAGTATAGCGATTCCCGGAATGATTGGTTCCGGACCGGGACATGGGATTCGTACCTGTCCAATCCCTGCCCGAGAGCCCTCCGGGTGACCGAGACCCGTCGGAGCTGACGGCCCAGGCCCAACAGCAGCGCGAACAGGGGGAGCGCTTCGGGGTGAGCCGGCCGCGGCGCCCTGTCGGGGAACACCCGGCGGCCCGGCGGCGACGGGCCCGACCGAGTCATCGGGGACCACCAGAGAACCGCAACCGGACCTCTCCATCGGGTTTTCCCCGACGTAAGTCCATCGCGCGCCTGACGGGACAAAGGGGGCACCGTGACCTACACTTGGGGCACTGTCCCCATTCCTTTGCAAACCCTGAGGGCTATCGATGACCTCCGCACCCAGCGCGGTTGCTCCATCAGCCGCGACCCTGGACCGCTTCTCTTACGACGATGACATCGTCCGGAAATTCCTGTTCGCCACGTTCATCTGGGGCGTGGTGGGCATGGTGGTCGGACTGCTCATCGCGCTGCAGCTCGCGAATCCCATCTTCAACTTCAACACCTCGTTCCTGTCGTTCGGCCGTCTGCGGCCGCTGCACACGAACGCGGTGATCTTCGCGTTTGCCGGGAATGCCTTCTTCACCGGCTGCTATTACAGCACACAGCGCCTGGTCAAGGCGCGCATGTTCTCGGACGGTCTGAGCCGGTTTCATTTCTGGGGATGGCAGGCGATCATCGTATCCGCCGCCCTCACCCTGCCGTTCGGGTACACCCAGGCCAAGGAATACGCCGAACTCGAATGGCCGATCGACATCGCGATCGCCGTGGTGTGGGTGGCCTTCGCGGTGAACTTCTTCGGGACCCTGATCCGCCGGCGTGAGCGTCACATCTATGTGGCGCTCTGGTTTTATATCGGATCGATCGTCACGGTCGCGATGCTGCACATCTTCAACAACCTGTCCATGCCGGCCGGGCCGCTGAAGAGCTACAGCATCTACGGCGGGGTGCAGGACGCGTTCATGCAGTGGTGGTACGGGCACAACGCCGTCGCCTTCTTCCTGACGACGCCGTTCCTCGGCCTCATGTACTACTTCATGCCCAAGGCCGCCGAAGGGCCGGTGTTCAGCTACAAGCTGTCCATCCTGCACTTCTGGTCGCTGGTGTTCATGTACATCTGGGCCGGTCCGCACCATCTGCACTACACGGCGCTGCCGGAGTGGGCGGCCACGGTGGGCATGCTCTTCTCGGTGATGCTCTGGGCCCCGTCGTGGGGCGGCATGATCAACGGACTGCTCACGCTGCGCGGCGCCTGGCACAAGGTGGCGCAGGACCCGATCCTCAAGTTCTTCGTGGTCGGCGTCACCGCGTACGGCATGGCGACGTTCGAAGGCCCGATGCTCTCCATCAAGAGCGTCAACGCCCTCGCGCACTACACCGACTGGATCATCGCGCACGTGCACACCGGCGCGCTGGGCTGGAACGGCTTCCTGACGTTCGGCATGATCTACTGGCTGCTGCCGCGGCTCTTCCAGACGGAGATCTACAGCAAGCGGCTGATGGAGATGCACTTCTGGCTCGGTTCCATCGGGATCGTGCTGTATGTCGTGGCCATCTACAGCGCCGGCGTGACGCAGGGGCTGATGTGGCGCGCATTCGACGAAACGGGACGCCTGGCCTATCCCGATTTCGTGGAGACCGTGCTCAAGCTGATGCCGATGTACTGGATGCGCGTGGTCGGCGGCACGTTCTACATCGCGGGCATGGTGGTGTTCGGCATCAACATCTTCAAGACGTGGGCCAAGCGCCCCGCGACGTACGATGTGCCGGTGATCGAAGCGGCTCCGCTCGCGCGGCGCTACGTGCCCGATCACCCGGTCATTCCCGCGCAGGGACTCTGGGCGCGCTTCAACCAGGTGGAGTGGCACCGCGCGTGGGAACGCGCCCCGATGCTCTTCACCGCGCTCACGATCCTCGCCGTGGTCGTCGCGTCGCTGTTCGAGATCCTGCCCACGTTCCTCATCAAGTCGAACGTGCCGACGATCGCGTCGGTCAAGCCGTACACGCCGCTCGAACTGGCCGGCCGCGACATCTACATCGCCGAAGGCTGCTTCAACTGCCACTCGCAGATGGTGCGCCCCTTCCGGTACGAGACGGAACGTTTCGGCGACTACTCCAAGCCGGGTGAGTCGGTGTACGAACATCCGTTCCTCTGGGGCTCGCGCCGCATCGGGCCCGACCTCGCGCGTGAAGGCGGCAAGTATCCCGATCTCTGGCACGTGCGCCACTTCGAGGATCCGCGCGCCGTCACCGCGAAGTCGATCATGCCGGCGTATCCGCACTTCGCCACCACCGCGCTCGATTTCGATGGCATCCAGAAGCGGGTGGATGCGATGGCGATGATCGGCGTGCCGTATGGTGATGCCGTCAACCGGGCGCCCGCCATGGCGCGCGAACAGGCGAAGCAGATCGCCGCGGCCATCGTGGAGCAGGGCGGGCCGGCCGGTCTCGAGGACAAGCAGATGGTGGCCATCGTGGCCTACATGCAGCGCCTGGGCCGCGACATCAAGGTCACGTCCACGCCGGGCAGCGGGAGCCCGGCAGTGGGCACGACGGCCGCTCCGACTTCGACACCGGGAGCGCAGCACTGATGAAACTCTCCGACATCATGTCGCACGCCGGCCTGTCGATCTATACCGAGATCGCGCTGGTGCTGTTTGTCGCCGTCTTCATCGCCGTCGCCATCCGCACCTGGTTGCCGTCGCGTCGCCGCGAGCTGGACGCGGCGGCCCGGCTGCCGTTCGACGAGGGCACGGTCGTTTCCCATTCCCGCCCGAAGGAGCGCTGAACCATGGCCGAATCACCGAAGCGGGACACACGGGACACCACACCCGATCCGAAGGGGCGCACGCAGGATCGCCTCATCGAACACAGCTACGACGGTATCCAGGAATACGACAATCCGATGCCGCGCTGGTGGCTGACCACCTTCGCGCTCACCATCATCTTCTCGGTGCTGTATGTGCTCAACATCGGACCGATCGGCGCCGGCAAGGGCTGGATCGCCGATTACGAAGCGGACATGAAGGCCTTTGCCGCCGCGCATCCCGCGCCCAGCGGCAACGATGTGTCCGAAGGAGCGCTCCTGGCGCTGGTCGGTGACCAGAAGGCCCTGGCCGCGGGCAAGAGCACGTTCGACGCCTACTGCGCCTCCTGTCATCGTCAGGACGGCGGTGGGCTCATCGGCCCCAGTCTCGTCGACAATTACTGGTTACATGGTGGCAAGATCACCGACATCTACAAGACGGTCGTTGACGGCGTTCTTGCGAAGGGCATGCCCCCCTGGGGCAAGTCGCTCAAACCCGAGCAGCTGACGGCGGTGGTGGCGTACGTCGTTTCGATGCACGGGTCGAACCCGCCGAATCCCAAAGCGCCACAAGGAGAACTCGTCACGCCGTGAGCGGACAGGCCGCACCACAGAAGGTGGGGGGGCGCGTCCTCCCCACCTTGAACGAAGATGGCAGTCGTCGCTGGATCCGTCCGAAGCCATCACACGGCGCCTGGTGGCATCGACGCCGCGTGATGGCGTATGCATTGATGGCGATCTTCTTTCTGGCACCCCACCTGCGGGTGTTCGGCAAGCCGGTGTTCCTCATGGATCTGCCGCGCCGCCAGTTCACCCTGATGGGTTTCACGTTCCTCCCCACGGACACCCTGCTGTTCATGTTCGTGCTGGGGGCCATCGTGGTGGGCATCTTCCTGGTCACGGCGCTCTGGGGACGGGCGTGGTGCGGCTGGGCCTGTCCGCAGACGGTGTATCTCGAGTTTCTCTTCCGGCCCATCGGCCGCTGGTTCGACGGCGGGTACACGGGCTCGCGCAATCTCGACAGGAAAGGCGCGTGGTTCACCCCGCGCCGCATCGCGAAGTACATCACGTTCTTCCTGCTGGCCCTGTTCGTGTCCCACACGTTTCTGGCGTTTTTCGTGGGCACCGATCAGCTCTACCAGTGGATGCTGCATTCACCGGCCGCACATCCCACGGCCTTCGCGTTCGTGGTGATCTTCACCGGCATCGTCTGGTTCAACTTCACGTATTTCCGTGAACAGACCTGTCTCATCGTCTGCCCGTACGGCCGCTGGCAGGCGGCGCTGATCGACCGGCAGTCCACGATCGTGGCCTACGACTACGTGCGCGGCGAACCGCGGGCGCACAACACGAAGGACCGCAGCCCCGATGCAGGCGACTGCATCGATTGCGGGGCCTGCGTGCAGACCTGCCCCACCGGCATCGACATCCGCAACGGCCTGCAGATGGAGTGCGTGCATTGCACGCAGTGCATCGACGCCTGCGACGACATCATGCGCAAGGTGGGCAAACCCACGGGACTCATCCGCTATTCGTCGCAGGATACGATCGCCGGCAAGCCGAAGCAGTTGCTCCGCCTGCGCACCATCCTGTATCCGATCGTGCTCACGGTGCTGCTGGGAGGCCTCGCGCTGGCGCTGTTCCTCAAGCAGCCCGCCGATCTCACCGTGCTGCGTGGACTCGACGGACCGTTTGCCACGGAAAGCGACGGCCGCATCTCCAATCAGATCCGCATCAAGCTCACCAACCGGCGCGGGGAGGCCATGCCCTACACCATCACGGTGGAAGGCCTCGAGACGGCCGGATTGCGGCCCGACGAGATCACGGTGGTGGCTCCCGAAAACCCGCTGCAGGTCGACGCCGGCGCCACCCGCACGACCAGTATCTTCGTCCTGATTCCCGCCCGCGCTTTCACCAACGGTGAACGGTGGGTCACGATCGCGGTCAGTGATCCCCGGGGGTATCAGGAATCCGTGAAATACCGACTGCTCGGTCCGACCGGTGCGTCGGCCGGAGGAACCCCGTGAAACCCGGTATGGGTTGGCCCATCGGCGTCGCCGTCATCCTCGGCGCCACGGTCGTCGCCAACATCGCCGTGATGCGTATCGCGAACGACGATCCGTCGTTCGCCGTGGAACCGGACTATTACGCCCGGGCCGTGGCGTTCGATTCCACGATGGCGCAGGAGCGGCGCAATCTCGATCTGGGATGGGGAGTCGAGTCGTCGCTCGATTCCCTCGTGACCGGCCAGCCCACACGTCTCACGATCCGCCTCAAGGATCGTGACGCCGGTCCGCTGGTGGGCGCCACCGTCTCCGTGACGGCGCGTTTCAACGCCCGCGCGAACGACACGCTGACCGCGGTGCTGCCGGAGACCGCCCCCGGCACCTATGTCTCGACGCTGCCGATCAGCACGCCCGGCGAGTGGGAAGTGCGCGTCGAGGCGTTGCATGCCGACGGGCAGCATCCCGATGTGTCGACCCCGGCCCGCTATTCGGTGAGCACACGCATCACCGCCGTGCGGGCGGCGCACACCACCGCCATCCCCACTGCCGTCCCCGATAGCGGGAGCCGCGGCACTCGATGAGTGGCACCCGATGAGTGGTACCCGATGAGCAGCACCCGATGAGCGACCTGCCATGATCGGCACTGCGGCAGGCGTCCTGATGGCCAGTCTCGTGGGCAGTGTGCACTGCGCCGGGATGTGTGGCGGTTTTGTCTGCTTCTATGCGGGAGCGGGGGTGAACGGTGCATCGTCACCCCGGCCGTCGCTGCTGCATGCGCACGCGCTGTACAACATCGGACGATTGCTGTCGTATCTCATCCTCGGCGCGTTGGCCGGTGTGGTGGGTGCGCACGTCTCGCACCTGGGCGCCCTGGCCGGCATCCAGCAGGGAGCCGCCGTCGTGGCGGGGGCACTCATGATCGCCTGGGCCGTGAGCACACTCGCCGCACAGCGCGGCGTCTCGCTCGGGGCACTGCGCGCGCCGGAAGCCTGGCAACGCATGCTGGGTCGGGTGCTGCATGCCGTGCGCAGCCAACCCGTTGGCCTCCGCGCCCTGCTCACCGGACTGCTCACCACGCTGCTGCCCTGCGGCTGGTTGTACGTGTTCGTGGCCACCGCGGGCGGCACGGGTAGTGTGCTGTCGGCCATGGGAATGATGGCGATCTTCTGGCTGGGCACGGTACCGGCGCTCGTCGCCGTGGGCCTTGGCGCGCAGACCGTGCTGGCGCCATTCCGGAACCGGCTGCCCATGGTGAGTGCCACCGTGGTCCTGATCATGGGGCTCTGGTCACTGTCGGGCCATCTGCGCACCGTGCATGTCCACTGACGCCCTGCGCCTCGCCACGGCGGACGGTGTGGCGAAGCACGCAACGGAACACGCCACGGTGCTCTGTACGCACTGTTCGTCGGCGGTGCCACCGGGCCTCTTCCAGGAAGGCGCCGAACGGCAGTTCTGCTGTGCGGGGTGCCATACGGCATTCGCGATCCTGCACGAGCACGGTCTCGACAGCTACTACGGATTTCCGCAGCGTCGTGAAGCGCCGGTACGCGCCTCGGGACGGAGCTACGAGGAGTTCGATCACCCCACGTTCGCGCAGCTTTATGTGCAGCCGCAGCCCGGTGGGCTCGCGCGCACGGAGCTGTATCTCGAGGGCGTACACTGCGCATCGTGTGTGTGGCTGGTGGAACGTGTGCCGCTGCTGCAGAGTGGCGTGTTGCGGGCCGAGCTCGATGTCCGCCGCTCGCTGGCCGTCGTGGAGTGGGACCCGACGGTCGTTCCGCTGTCGGCGATCGCACGGGCGCTCGATGTGCTGGGATATCCGCCGCATCCGTTCCGCGGTGTCGCGCGCGCCGACATGCGCCGACGCGAGGATCGTGCAATGCTCGTGCGCATCGGCATCGCCGGCGCCATCGCGATCAACATGATGCTGGCGGCGCTCGCGCTCTATGCCGGGGAACTCAACGGCATGGAGGCGAGTTTCACGCACTTCTTCCGGTGGGTGAGTTTTGCGCTCATGGTGCCGGCGTTCGTGTGGCCCGGTCGGGTCTTCTTCACGGGGGCCTGGGCCTCGGTGCGCACGAAGTCGCTGCACATGGATCTGCCCATCGCGATCGCGCTGGCGGCCGGACTCGTGCGGGGCACGATCAATACCGTCACCGGCACGGGCCCCATCTACTTCGATGGTCTGGCGCTGCTCATCTTCGCATTGCTTGTGGGCCGGTTCCTGCAGCAACGCGGTCAGCGTCTGGCGGCCGATTCGGCGGAGCTGTTGCACGCCATCGCGCCGAACACGGCCCGCATCGTCGAGCAGGACACGGTGCGTGAAATTCCGAGCGAGGCGCTGCTGCCCGGCATGGTGCTCGACGTGCGGGCCGGTGAGACGTTTGCCGCCGACGGCATCGTCGTGCGCGGACATTCCACCGTGAACGGTGCGCTGCTCACCGGGGAATCGCGTCCCGCTTCGGTGCGGGAAGGCGAGACCGTGTTCGCCGGCACGCTGAACGTGGAAGCGCCGCTGCAGGTGCGGGTGGAACAGGCGGGAGAATCGAGCCGCATCGCGAAGCTGCTGCAGCAGGTGGAAGAGAGCAGTCGCCGGCGGGCGCCGATCGTGCAGACCGCCAACCGGCTCGCCGGCATCTTCACCGCCGTGGTGCTGCTGCTCGCCGCCGCGACGTTCGGCATCAAGAGCGCGCTCTCGCTGCCGCATGCGCTCGACGACGCCATCGCGCTCCTGATCGTGACCTGTCCCTGCGCGCTCGCGCTCGCGACACCGCTGGCCATCACCGTGGCGGTCGGACGCGCGGCGGGGAACGGCATGCTGATCAAGGGCGGCGATGCACTCGAGTCGCTGGCCGCGCCGGGCACGCTGGTGTTCGACAAGACCGGCACCATCACCGAAGGCCGTACCGCGCTGGTGCGCTGGGTCGGTCCCGAGTGGGTGAAGCCGCTGGTGCTGACGCTCGAAGCCGGTTCGTCGCATCCGCTGGCCGAAGGCTTCCGGAACGCCTGGCCCGGTCTCGCGCGGCCGGATGGCCTGGACGTCTCAGAGGCGCGGCATGTGGTGGGCGGGGGTCTGGAAGGTGTGATCGACGGACGCCGGGTGCGCATCGGGTCTCCGCGCTTCGTGGCCGCGCAGACCACCTCCATCGCCTCGGGGCTCGAAACGACGGCCGGCACCCCGAATGCCGACGATGAGATCGGTCGCACACTGACGCCCGTGCACGTGAGCGTGGATGGCGAACTGGTGGCCATCGCCGGTCTCGGCGACCGCGTGCGCGACGATGCCCGCGTATCGCTCGATCAGTTGCGCGCGCGCGGTTGGCGCACGGTGCTGCTCAGCGGCGACGCCGAGGATGTGGTGCGCACGGTGGGCGCGTCGCTGGGGTTTGCACCCGCGGACGCCATCGGCGGCGCATCGCCCGAGGAAAAACTGGCGTTTATCGAACGCGCCAGGACCGCGGGTCGGGTGGTGATGGTGGGGGATGGCGTGAACGATGCGGCGGCGATCGCGGCGGCGACCGTGGGCATCGGCGTTCAGGGCGGCGCGGAAGCCTGCCTGGCCACGGCCGACGTGTATCTCACCCGAGCCGGTCTCACGCCACTGGTGGAGCTCATCGACGGCTCCCGGCGCACGCTGCACGTGATCCGCCGCAACATCGCGCTGTCGATCGCCTACAACATCGTGGGTGCGTCGATGGCGATGTTCGGCCTGCTCACACCGCTCGTGGCGGCGCTTCTCATGCCGGCCAGTTCGATCACGGTGGTGCTGGGATCGTGGCATGGCCATACGTTTCCCCGGCAGGATCGACGTCCGATCGGCTCGCGATCGCGGCGCGATGCCGCTCCCGTTCCACCGGCCGCGGAGGCCATGGCATGAGCGTGATTTTTCTGGTGCTGCCGCTGGCGCTGCTGATCGTGGCCGGCGCCGTCGTCGCCTTCGTGTGGAGCGCCCGGAGCGGACAGTTCGACGATCTGGACACCCCCGCCATGCGGGTGTTGCACGACGAGGGCGCGCGCACGACATCGCCGGGTGCCGTCCGGAGTGCCGGGCCGGACTCTGCCTCTTCGGCGCCGGACAGCAAGAGCGGGAGCTGACCGCCGGAAATTCCCGGAGTCAGTGGCCTGGATTCACGTATTGTCCGATGTGTGACGCAGGTCGACATTGCAGGAATGACTCCTGCCTTTCCTTCGCACTCCCCGTCCGGATATGACGGACGCGACCGACGCCAGAATCCCCGGCTCCGCGAACTCGTGGACGAGATGCTGGCGTCGATCCGTGTGGCCGCCAATCAGGATTTCTGGACGCCCGACGAGCGTGAGCGCTGTGAAGCCGACATGACACGCATCATGGCCAGTGTGCGCGCCAGGGCGCTCGAGGGGCGTCCGGAGTCCTGAAGCCCGGACACCCCTCCGTCCCGGGACGCGGAGTCAGTCGAAGACCAACTGCGTCAGCCCGCCGTCATAGCTGATGCGCAGCAACTGATCCCGGCCCTCCGGATCGGCCATCAGTTCCACCTGCCCCGTGCCGCGCACCTGGTGCGAGAGATGGCCGGCCGCGGCGTCGCCGAACATGAGCACGATGCGTCCATCGGGACCGTCGATACTGGCGCCGGAGAACACGAGGTGACGACCGATCGGATGCACCCCGATGTCGGTCTGATGCACCTCCACCGTGCATTCACGCCCCAGATTGCGGGCGGAAAACGCCGCCAGTTCCGCGTCGAGCTGCTCCGGCGCCAACACGCGCGTCTGCTGGTGATGCGCCATGGCCTGCGCCCGTGCGAGCGCCAGGGTGCGTGCACTCCCCGGCACACACAGCACCGAGCAGGGCGCCGACCGTACGAGCTGCGCGGTGACGCTGCCCAGCATCATGCGCCGGAGGAAACCGTATCCGTGCGTGGCCGTCACCACGAGATCGGCCTGCACCGCTTCCAGATGCTCCACCAGTCGGGCCGACGCATTACCGTCGAGCAGCATGGTGTCGAAGGTGAGCCCCGGCCGGCGCAATTGCGCCACGAGTGTGGAGAACGTCTTCGTCGCCTCGCGGCGATACTCCCCGGAAAATTCGCGGAGTACCTGCGCGTTGCCTCCGAAGGGAGGCGCCACGTGCACGAGTTGCACCCACGCATCGGGCGCCACGAAATCGAGCGCCACCCGCGCCGCATAGATGCTGAACACACTGAAGTCGGTGGCGATCACCACCCGCTTCGGCAGCGCCTCCAGTTCGCTGCTCACCGCGAAGACGGGCGTGTCTCCCAGTTGCAGCAACCGCAGCACCGATTCGCCGCCCAGGATGCGGTCGAGCAGATCGTGCCGTCCCCGCCCGACCACGATGGCCCGGGCTTCCGTTTCCTCGGCCTGACGCACGATCTCGCGCACCGGATCGCCGGCACGGATCGTCACCGGCCACGGTGTGTCGGACACCAGACGCGCCATCTGCTCGCGCACCGTTTCCTGCCGGCCCGCCACCAGCGCACTCACCGGTATCGCCGGCGTCGGAATCGCATCGAGCGCGTAGGTGGGCATCACATTCGGCACCAGTGCACTGATGACCTGCACGGGCGCTCCCGTGTGCGCGGCGAGAGCGCGCGCCATCGGGAACGCCGCATCCGAAGCCGGCGACCCATCGCTGGCCAGCAGCAAGGGACCGCGTGGCGACACCACCGGTTCGAAGGTGGAGAGAAATTCGCTGACGCGAGGCGCCGTCGTACCCATCGTGACCTCCGGAGAAGATGCCATTCGTAGTCATACCGGCGCGGACGATGCCGGGGTTCCCTTGTAGCATGGATCCACATCACGCATGAGGCTATCCGGGATTGCCCGACACATCGTGAGGATGCCACTGGGCGACGGATTCCCGACGGACGATGCCGATGGCGTCGAGAAAATGCCGATCGTGCGATGCGACGACGAGCGCGCCGTCAAAATGCCGCAGCGCGCTTTCCACCGCTTCGAGGCTGCCGATATCGAGGTGATTGGTGGGTTCGTCGAGCAGCAGCAACTGCGGTGCCGGACCGTCGATCACGCCGAGCACACAGGCCAGCGCGGCGCGCATACGTTCTCCACCGCTGAGCTGTGCGACGGAACGTTCTGCGTGCGTCGCCCGGAATCCGAAACGGGCCAGTGCGCCGCGCAGCGATTCCTCCGTGACAATCCCTCCACGCGCCGATACCGCGGCCCGCATCGCCTCGAGCACCCTGGCATGAGCGTCCAGCAGCGTGGCGTGCTGATCGAGATACACCACCGAGCGAACGGGAACGCCGCGATGCATTGCCTGCGCATCGATGGCATGCCGCCCAGCGAGCACCCGCAGCAGCGTCGACTTCCCGCTGCCGTTGTCGCCGATCAACGCCACACGTTCGGGGCCACGCACCTCGAATGTGACATGCTCGAGCAGCGGCTTTTCTTCCGTGACGTGAATGGACGCATCGCGAAGCGCCACGACGAGCGTACCGGCCGCCAGTCCGCTCGATGTCGACGGCAGCGACAGGGCTTTCTGCTGTTCGAGTCGGGCCCGTGCCTCCTGCACCCGCGCATCCGCTTCGTCGTGGGCGCGTTCGATCGTGCCGAGCAGACGGGCGCCGGTGCCTTCACTGCGCTCCCGTTGCATGCCGAGCAGAATGCGCGCCTGTCCACCCTTCGTCCGGGCCTGCCGACCCACGGCCTCCCGGCGGGCCTGACGTTCACGCACGGCCTGTTGCTGGCGGCGCACACGATCCCGTGCGGCCAGTGCGCTGGCGTGTTCACGTTCGGCCGCCTGCTGCTGCGCGTCGCGCTGGGCGCGATAGGCGCTCCAGTTGCCACCGTAGCTGCGCAGCGTGCCCTGTTCGATGGCCACGATGCGATCGACATGTTCGAGCAGCGCACGGTCATGTGTCGCCACCACGAGTCCACGGGGCCAATCCGTCACGAGCCGATACACGGCGTCGCGATGCGTGACATCGAGATCGTTCGTGGGTTCGTCGAGCAGCAGGAGATCCGGCGCGTCGAGCAGGACCCTCGCCAGACGCAGACGGGTGTGCTCCCCGCCACTCACGTCCGCCGCGGGACGATACAACGGCAGATGATCGAGATCGAACGTGGCGAGCGCCTGTTGCACACACTCGGCCAGGTCCCATCGATCGCCGATGCACTGCACATCGTCGAGCGTCCCTTCTCCGGCGTCACAGCGGGCAAGGGCGGCGAGGACGTCGGCGACGCCGAGTATGTCCGCGATGGTCGCCTCGGGAGGAAACACACCCCGCTGCGTGAGCAGAGCAAGCCGGCCGGTGCGTTCGATCGTGCCACGCTCGATCGCCCACCGTTGGGACACGCCATGAGACGGGCCGGATGCGCCATGTTCCGGCGCGAGGGCTCCACTCAGGAGCCGGAGGAGTGTGCTCTTGCCCGAACCGTTCGGGCCGATCAGTCCGACGCGCTCGTTGGCGATGCCGAGCGTGACGTCGGTGAGCAGAGCGCTTCCGTCAGGTCGGAAGCAGGTGAGGTTGGTGGCGGTGAGCCACGGAGTGGAAGCACGGGACATGAATGAACCAGGCAGGTGTGTACGGCACGGCATCCATGTGACGCCGGCAATCGTGATGTGCCTGGTTCTGCTCCATGCTCTTCCTCACATCGGGAGAGGGACCCCACCGGTGTGCGGAGTCATTCCCGAAATATAGGTCCTTTCAGGCCCCACTCCACCCTCCTCCCTGATCAGCTCCCTCCTGCTCCCCTCCCCGTCGTCCCGTAGTCCGCCGCCGGCATCTCGCCCGTTATGCGCAGCGTGTCTTCCTGATGCGTCTCGGCGCGTTCGTCGGCCGGAATGATCCCGGCATCGTTGAGCATCAGCCCCACCGAATCGGGCACCATGGCGGGCCAGAGCACCAGTCCTTCCAGTCGGACGATCCGTCGTGCCCGGCGACCGGTGCCCGCATAACGCCGTCGCGCCCACCATTCGTACACCGTCGTCAACAGTCCACCGAATGCAGCGAAAACCGACCAGGTGACGAGCGCATCGAGCCAGGGCAGATCGATCAGCATCCACACCAGCACCGCGTAACTCAGGGCCAGCCCCATGAGCCCCATGCCGCGGCGCAGCGCCGCGTTGAGTACGACACAGGCCGTCGTCCACAGCAGGACGCCGAAGAGCACGATGGCCCACATGAGATTGACGTGCAGAAACGTCATCGTCTGCCCGCGAGATAGTCGGTTGCCAGATTGGCCATGGTCCGCACGCCGGTTTCCAGCGCGCCTTCATCGGCAAAGAAGAGCGGGGAATGATTCACCGCCACCGTGGCCGGATCGACGCCCTTCGGCGTCACGCCGAGGAAGAAGAACACGCTCGGAATGGTGCGCGCGAACTCGGGGAAATCCTCGGACCCCATGATGGGATTGATGATCTGCAGACCACCCGCGCCCGCCGTACGGCGCAGCGTGGGCAGCATGTGATCGGTGAGTGACGTGTCGTTGGCCTGCACCAGTCCACCCCGATCGATTTTCACGATGGCCGTGGCGCCCGCCGATCGGGCGATGTCCTCCGCCGTGCGGGTGATGCGCGCGGCGATGTCGGCCCGCATGGCATCGTCGAACGTGCGCAGCGTCCCTACCATGACAACGCTGTCGGGGATGATGTTGCTGCGATTGCCGCCGGTGATCTGGCCCACGGTGATGACCGAGGGCAGATAGGCCACATTCACCTGGCGGCTGGCGATGGTCTGCAGTCCGAGCACGACCTGCGACGACACCACGATCGGATCGACCCCCGACCAGGGCTGCGACCCATGGGTCTGCTTGCCCTTGATGATGATGGTGAAATTGCCGGCGGCCGACATCTGCGGACCGGGGCGCAATCCGATGCTACCCACCGGCATGGGCCAGGCGTGCAATCCAAAAATGGCGTTGGGCGCCGGGTTGGTAAGCACCCCGTCCTTCACCATGGCCGCCGCGCCCCCCAGCCCCTCCTCCGCGGGCTGGAAGATGAACTTCACCGTTCCGGGAATCGTGGCTTTCATGCCGGCCAGCACTTCGGCGGTGCCCATGAGAATGGCGACGTGATTGTCGTGACCGCAGGCGTGCATCACGCCCACTTCGGCGCCCTGCCACTGCGTGCGCACCTTGCTGCGAAACGGCAGGTCCACCAGTTCGGTGACAGGCAGACCATCCATGTCGGCGCGCAGGGCCACGACCGGGCCGGGACGTCCGCCCCGCAGTACGCCGACCACGCCGGTGCCGCCCACCCCGGTCTGCACTTCGAGTCCGAGTTGCCGGAGATGGGCGGCCACCAGCGCGGCCGTGCGCGTCTCCTGTCCACTCAGCTCGGGATGTTCGTGAATGTCGCGGCGCCACGTGACCACCCTGGGCATGACCGCCGGGAGACGGCTTTCGATGGCGCGCGCGAGCTCCCCGGCTGGTGCCGCCTGGACGGCGGACTGCGCCGGCGCACGATGCGGCAGACCAACCAGCAACAGAGCCAGCAGCGGCAGCACCGTGCCGGACGGAAAGAAGAACGAACGATGCATGGGACCTGCCGGAAAAAGGGGGACAGATCCGCGAACGTATCCCCACCTCGCACCGGGCGGTAGAGTGTGGCCCCTCACCTGTCCCTTGCCGACGTATCACCAGACGTGTCACCTGACGTCTCGCCAGGCGTCTCGCCCGATATCTCATCCATCCCTGGTGATGCGTCAGGGATTCGCCGTTTGCGTCCGGGCGGACCGTGATGCAGCATCTAGACAGCACCTCAGGGATCCACCTGTCCGAATTCGTCCGGCGGTGGGTTCACCCAACCGGTGCCGCCCTGTGGATCCACTCGGCACCTGTGCAGGACACCCTACGTCCCGAGGAGGAGGCTCGATGTCCATCGTCCTTCCCACACCCGATGCCGCACTCGCGGCCCGCTTTGCCGGCGGTGATGAAAACGCGCTGGCCACCCTGTATCGACAACAGTACGACGGCCTGCTGAGTGCGGCACGCCACATTCTGGGCGACAACCTGGCCCACTACAGCGGACGGGTGGCGCACAAGGCCATGCTGGATGCCTGGGAAGCGCGCAGCCGATTCGAGAACCCCGCGGCGCTGGGTGCGTTCCTCGAAGAAGCCGTGCAGCAGGAGAGCGACATCCAGCGTCGCAAACACGCGGCCCTGCATCATCACGGCAACACGGGCTCGCATGTCACCGTGCCCGATGTCGAAGAGGCCATGCGTCAACTGCTGGCGGCCATTCACGCGCCCAAGGTCGACCACGCCACCGCACTCGCCGAAGCCCGCGCGACCAAGCGGGCCCACGCCAAAGCGCATGTGGAGCGTGTGGGTGGACGTCCGCGCTGGGTGTTGCCGGTGCTCGGTGTGATCGTGGTGGGCGCGGCGATCGTGCTGGTGCAGCGTTGGGTGAACCGCGCCGGCGCGGACATCGCGGTGGACCGGGCCTTCAAGGGTGAGGATGTGCAGACGCTCACCTCGGGGAAGGGACAACGGGGCACGTTGACGCTGCGTGATGGCACCAAGGCCACGATGGGCAGCGAATCGGTGCTGCGCATTCCGAGCGAGTTCGCCACGACCCAACGCACGGTGCTCATCGAAGGCACGGCCACGTTCGCGGTGACACCCGATACGTCGGCGAAGGCCCTCGCCTTTGCCGTGCGGGCGGGCAATGCCACGGTCACCGCGAAGGGCACGAACTTCACCGTGCGCTACTATCCGCCGGACTCCACCGTCTACGTGCAGGTGGCCGACGGCACGGTCAACATCCGCGATCGGGTACGTGGCACGCAGCAGGACCTCAAGGCCGGTGATGCGCTCAAGATGTCCGCCGACGGCACCGTGAGCACCCTCGCCGGCGTGGAGCGCGACGTGGCCATGGCCTGGACACGCGACAGCATCGTCTTCGACAACACCCCTCTCAAGGCGGTGGTGCCCGAACTCATTCGCTGGTTCAGTCTCGATGCCGTGCTGGCCGATTCGACGATCGGGGATCGTCCGGTCTCGATGCGGGTCGCGCTGGCCTCATCGGGTGATGCCACCAAGGCGCTGACCCAGGCGGCCAATCTGGGCATCACCTTCGGCAAGAACGATCGCCTCGAGTTCCGCGATGCCAGCGCGGTTCCGGCGCCTGCCGCGGGCGCGAAGAAGAAGCGGTAAACCGTTCGGCAGCATCTGCAGCAGCATCTTGTAGCAGCCGCTGCAGCAGCGCGTTCAGCCGGGAAAGATTCCGGTGCTGAGATACCGATCGCCACGATCGCACACGATGAACACGATCGTGGCGTTCTCCACCTCGGCGGCCACCCGCAGCGCGATGACACAGGCGCCCGCCGCCGAGGGGCCACAGAAGACTCCCTCCTCGGCGGCGAGCCGACGCGCCATCGATTCCGCGTCGGCCTGCGTGACCTGTTCGATGCGGTCGATGCGTGACGGATCGTAGATCTTCGGCTGATAGGCCGGCGACCATTTGCGGATGCCGGCAATCTGCGACCCCTCGGCGGGCTGCGCACCGACGATGGTGATGTCGTCGCGCTGCTCTTTCAGAAAGCGCGTCACGCCCATGATCGTGCCCGTGGTGCCCATCGCACTCACGAAGTGCGTGATACGTCCGCCGGTGTCGCGCCAGATTTCGGGGCCGGTGGTTTCGTAGTGCGCGCGCGGGTTGTCGGGATTCGCGAACTGATCGAGCACCCGTCCTTCCCCACGCGCCTGCATCTCGAGCGCGACATCGCGGGCGTACTCCATGCCGCCCTTCGACGCCGGTGTGAGAATCAGCTCGGCGCCATAAGCCCGCATGGACGCCCGACGTTCGGCGCTCAGATTGTCCGGCATGAGGAGCGTCATGCGATAGCCGGTCATGGCGGCGATCATCGCCAGCGCGATACCGGTGTTGCCGCTCGTGGCTTCGATGAGCCGGTCACCGGGACGGATCTCGCCGCGCGACTCCGCACCGCGGATCATCGACAGCACGGGACGATCCTTGACCGAGCCGCCGGGATTGTTGCCTTCGAGCTTGCCCAGGATCACCGTGCCCCGCGCGGCAATGGCCGCGCGGGGAAGACGCTGCAATTGCACGAGCGGCGTGTTGCCGATGGTGCGATCGATGGTCGCGTACTGCGCGGACATTCGCGACGCCCTCAGCTCAGGCCGAACTCTTCGCGGGCCTGACGGGCCGCCCGTGCGGGCGCATCGGCGATGCGATCTTCTCCTTCGTTCTCGGCGAGGGGCACGAGCGTCATCGCGTCTTCGCGGCGCTTGAGCAGCGTCCAGAACTCCCCGGCATCGGGATCGGTGCCCTGCTCCGCCGGCAGCAACGCATACATGGCCTTGTACATCAGGCTGAAGGCGAAGAACAGCGCGAGCATGTCGGGCAGCACGAGCACGATGCGCGTGATGGCGTTGACATTGGCCACCTGATCGTTGAACGCCGGCGTGTTGAACGGCGCCAGCACCATGCGGTAGTTGATCATGTAGTTCACGATGCCGGCGCCGATGTTCGTGACACCAATCAGCAACGCGGACTTCTTCATCGCCCGCTGCACCGTGGGTTCGTCGAGCAGACGATTCATCTGCTGCTCACGCTCGGGCGTGTCCGGACCGAGACCCTGCAGGGCAATCGATCGCGTGACGGGCGTGCCGATGAGCGCCGAAACCCCGAAGACGAGAAAGGCCAGCAGATAGCTGGCGCTGTCCTTGAATGCGAAGAGCGCGCCGTCGACATACCAGAAGGCGAGCGCGCCGCGCATGATCGCCGAGCCGCCGCCGTAGGTGGTGATGAAGTTGAAGCGGCGCGTGATGACGAACAGATCGAGCAGCACCCACGCCACCGGCACCAGCGCCGCGGCGAGATACGCCTGCAGCGTGCCCAGGGGGGCGGTGCCGTACTTGAGGATGAGCACCGGTGCCACGGCACCGATGAGGATATCCAGCGTGAGCTTGAGCGACTTCGACATAACCTTGGAATCTCGCCCCCGCGAGCCGCCGATGGTAGCGGCCGTGGCAGCGTCAGTGATGGGTCAATGGCATTTCCGTAACGGCGCCGTGTGCGCCGGGGACGGTCCGTCAGCGTCTGGTGGACGGCGCGAGCCCCAGCGCGTCGTTCAGCCAGCGCACAAAAGGTGTCATGGCACTGAAGTGGCGGGCCAGGGTCTGCGGAAGCCGGGGGCTGGTCACTTCGTCCACGGTGAGCGGGCATCCGGCCGTGAAGGACTGGTAACGCAACCAGGTGGCCGCCGGATGTTCGGCGGTGAAGCCGCGTGGCGGGCGCGTGAGCATGCCCTCGGTGTCGAGGTCGCCGAACCGCTTCCGGAAGCCGCGGTTCTTCACCAGTTCCTCCCACCCTTCGAGATCGTCCACCAGACACTGACGGATCTTCGCCAGTGCGGGACGTGGAGGCATCCAGATCCCGCCGCCGCAGAAACAGCCCTCGGGCGCGAGGTGAAAGTAAAATCCCGCACCGCCATGGGCCGCCTCACCGCCGACGCCGTGTCCCGCGTCGCGATGATAGAACCAGCAGGCCACGTGTGTCTTGTACGGCGACTTGTCCTTGCTGAAGCGCACGTCGCGATGAATGCGGAACGCGGACTTCTTCGGCGATCCGATGATCTCGGGCGCGAAGGACGCGAGCTGCACGTCCATCTCCTCGATGAGTTGCGCGAGCGGCAGCTTGAGATACTGCTCGTAGTCGGTGCGATGTGCCTCGAACCATTCCTTGCGGTTGTTCTTCGCCAGCCCGCGCAGAAAGGTGAAGGCTTTCGGTGAGAATTGCGTGAATCCGTCCATGCGATTTCCGATGCAAGGCCCCGGGCGGGGCGTCATGGATGCCGGGGAAACTCCTCCGGAACGCTCAGGTCATTCCGGAAGACATGGTCGAGGCGATGACGGCGTCCGATACGAGTGCAGGAAACAGGAAACGCAGAAAGAGTCCGGTGCGCTCGCCCCAGGCGCGTTCATCGTGCAACGCACCCTCGGCCTCCATGTAGTGGAGATCCTCGCCGATGCGCCATCCCTGCCGCAGCAGCATGCGATAGAGCAACCGTGTGCCGCGCAGCATGCGATGTTCCGCCGTGCCCACGTCCAGCCAGATGCGCAGATCGGGACGACGGGTGTTGGTCGCCGCCAGCTGCCGCACGATCCAGCGATCGTCCCACCAGACGCTGGGGCTCAACAAGCCGAGTTTTCCGAACACGGCCGGGTGTGTGAGACCGAGGTGCAGCGTGAGCAGCCCGCCCAGGGAACTGCCGGCGAGGCCGGTGTCGCGTGGACCACGACGTGTGCGCCATTGCCGGTCCACCCACGGTTTGATCTCGTACACCAGCATCTGTCCGTAGCGATCGGCATCGCCACCCGCATCGTGCATGCTGTCACGGGTGGGCGTGTACTCGTCGATACGGTCGCGGCCGGCATTGCCGATGGCCACGATGATGATGGGCTCGATCACCCGGGCATGGATGAGCGCCCGGGCGGTCGTGTCCACCCCCCACTGCACGCCGAACGGCGACATCGGCAGATCGTCGAACACATTCTGCCCGTCGTGCAGATAGAGCACCGGATACCGCTGATCGGGGTGCTCGTCGTACTCCGGTGGCAACATCACCGTCACATCGTGCGGATGTGACAGAAAACGGGAGTGCACGCCGGCAAAATGCAGCAGCGAGCCGGCCATGGTGGGCACAGGCTGCTGCCGGGACTCATCGAGGCCGGCGTGGACGAGCGGGGACATGCCGTATGGTAATCAGTTGGCAATCCGTCGGCGTTCACACCACCCGGTCAGGCAACTCCCGTCCCTGCGCGAAGGCATCGACATTGGCCATCGCCCGCATCCCCATGTTGGTCCGTGTTTCGATGGTGGCACTGCCGAGATGGGGCGCAAGCACGGCGTTCTCCAGCGTCATCAGTTTCGCGGTGACCCGTGGTTCGAACTCGTACACGTCGAGTCCCGCGCCGGCAATGCGGCCCGCTTCGAGTGCTTCCGTGAGCGCCGCTTCATCGATGACGTCCCCGCGCGCGGTGTTCACGAGATAGGCATGCGCGGGCATGTATCCGAGCGTGGTGGCATTGATGAGATGCCGTGTTTCCGGCGTGGCGGGACAGTGCAGCGACACCACATCGGAGCGCTGGAGCAGCTCTTCGAGGCTGCTCACCCGTTCCGCGTCGGCCGGCCCGGCCGTGGCCGGATCGTCGATGCGGGGATCACGCGGAGCGTGGTAGAGAATCTTCATGCCGAAGGCATCGTGTGCGGCGCGTGCGACGGCGCGTCCGATCCGGCCGTACCCCACGATGCCCAGTGTCTTGCCCCGTACGGTGCGGCCCAGCATGAACGTGGGACGCAGTCCGCCCCAGATGCCCGTGCGCAGATGGCGTTCGCCTTCCCCCAGCCGCCGCATCACCATGAGCATGAGCGCGATGGCCACATCGGCGGTGTCGTCGGTGACGACATCGGGCGTATTGCTCACATGCAGACCAGCGGCCCGCGCCGCGTCGAGCGCGATGTGATTCACGCCCACGCCCACGTTGGCCAGCAGTTTCGCGCGAAGACCCGCTGTGCCAAGAATGGACGGCAGCCATTTGTCGGTGACCGTGGTGACCACGATGTCCGCCTGCTGCAACGCGTCGACCAGTTGTTCGGCCGTGAAGGGCGTGTCGGTGGCGTTGAGCTGGGCGTCGTAGTGCGCGGTGACGTACGACTCCATCGATTCCGGCATCCTGCGCGTGACGATCACACGAGGGCGGGCGCCATGGGTCACGCCGCTCACGACGCCGCTCCGATTCGCCAATGCTGCAGTGCGGCTCCGAGGCCACGCCCCAGGGTCATCCCGATGCCGGCGTCGGCCAGCGCCATCTCCACGCCGGCAAGTGCGCCGGCCAGTGTCAGTGCGTTCATGTCTCCCAGGTGTCCGATGCGGAAAACTTTCCCCGCCAGTTCGCCGAGTCCCGATCCCAGCGCGACGTCGTAGCGGGTGAAAGCGATGTCGATGATGGTGCGGGCGTCGACGCCCTCCGGCACCACCACGGCGGTGAGGGAATCCGAGGCGATTTCCGGGCGCCGCGCACACTCGCGCAATCCCCAGGCCTGCACGGCCGCGCGCACGCCGGTGGCGAGCCGCCGATGCCGCGCGGCCACGTTGTTCATGCCTTCCTCGAGCAGCATGGTCAGCGCTTCGTCGAGACCGTACAGCAACGACAGGGCCGGTGTGCTGGGGAAGTATCCCTGCGCGTTGTTGGCCCGCATCGCGCGCAGATCGAAGTAGGCGCGCGGCATCGTGCACCGGTCCACCCGCGCCAGCGCCTTCTCGCTGGCGTAGAGAATCCCGAGGCCGGCGGGCAGCATGAATCCCTTCTGCGATCCGGTGATCGCGCAGTCCACGCCCCAATCGTCGAAACGGAATTCGAGACTGGCGATGGAGCTCACGCCATCGACGAAGAGCAGCGCGGGATGCGCGGCCCGATCGATGGCCGCCCGCACGGCCGCCACGTTGCTGGTGACGCCGGTGGCGGTTTCGTTGTGCACGAGCAGCACGCCCTGGATTTCGTGGGCCGTGTCCGCTGCCAGCGCCGCTTCGATCCTGAAGGGATCGGCGGTCTCACCCCACGGCTCCTCGATCACGTCCACGTGATAGCCGAGATTGCGGGCCGTCTGGATGAACAGATGCGAGAACTGTCCGAACCGCGGCGCCAGCAGTCGTCCGCCGGGATTCACGGTGTTCACCAGCGCGGCCTCCCACATGGCCGACCCGGTGGCGGGAAAGACGAAGGCCTCGCCGCGCTCCTGATGCACCACCTGTGGCAGCCGCGACAGAATCGACCGGGTGAACGCCGGAAATGTCGACGACCGGTGATCTTCCATCTGCCGGTGCATGGCCCGCTGCAGGCGATCGGGCACCGGCGTGGGGCCGGGAATCTGCAGGAAGTGACGTCCCGCCATGGAGGATTCGCGAAGACTCGCGGCTGAAGGAAAAGGGAGGGGGTTATTGCGCGCCGGTGTCGTCATCGGCGTCATCACCGACGTCGTCGCTCACGTCGCCCGTTTCGTCGCCAGGATCATCGGAGGCGTCATCACCGGTGTCGTCGCTGGCCTCGTCACCGGCGTCTTCGTCGGCCGCCTGGCTGGGGTCGAGTACCCGCAGCAGTCGACGACAGAGACGGGTGAGACGGGCTCGCTGCTCCCCGCTGAGTTCGCGCATGAGACTCACGATCGCTTCCGCACGGGCGGGCGCCGCTTCGCTGAGCACCTGTCGACCGGCGTCGGTGAGATACACCGAGATGAACCGGCGGTCGACCGCATGGCGTTCGCGTCGCACGAGCTCCCGCGATTCGAGCGCGTCGATGATGGCCGTCATCTGCGCCTTGCTGCGTCCCAGCGCTTCGGCCAGCTCCTGCTGATGCACCGGCCCGCGTTGCTGCAGCGTATCGAGCACCCCGTACTGCGAGGCCGACAGACCGAACGGGTGCACGGCATCCTCGACGCGCGTGGCCGCCATGGCGGCCGCCCGTTGCAGCGTACCGTATGCCTCGAGGGCGCGACGGCGCTTCTTGTCGCCTTTGCTCATGGAGTCGGGAGTGAGAGCACGCCGATAATGTACAGGCGGTGCAGGGACTGGCGCTCCCTCCCAACAACAACAGCTTGCCGCAGATCACGCGGATGACCCGGAAACGGCACGGATGAACAACGGGGAATGCGACGGTTCCTGCTCACCCCGTGTTGTATCCGTGCCGTTTCCGGGTCATCCGCGTGATCCGTGGCAAGCTGTTGACCCGCCATCGAATCTTTCCAATCGTTGCCAGCCGTTCCCCCTCAACGGCAGGCCGTACTCTCCTCGGGGCCGATCAGTCGTTCAGCGCAAAGAGCTGCCGCGTCTCTTCATGCATCAGCACCCAGATCGAGTACGCTCCGAACAGCGTCCCGAAGGGCCACCGGAAGAGACGGAACACCGATACCACGAGCAGGACGTACCGTGCCCACTGCCGGTGATTGAGCAACGCGAAGCCGGCGATGAGGCCGAACAGACTGAACCCGCCGATCACGAGCGCGGCGAGCAGCCCGGTCACCGTCCCGACGATCACCACCACCGGATTGAACGTCGCGAGCGAGCCGAAGATGCCGCTGAAGAGCACACCGGCCGCGACCAGCATGCCAAGTGCGCTGTAGAGCAGGTTGACGAGACCAACGATCTTGATGTGGGTGCGCACAGGGCGGCTCCGGGAAAAGGTCGTGGAATATTCTACGGCCGGTGGACCCGTTCGGATTCACTTTTTGATTCCCGGCCGGCGACGGCTCTCCCGCGAGGCCTTCCGGTTCGTCCCCGGCCCGTCGTCATCCCGTCGTCAGCCTCTCCTCAGCCCGGCCCGCCGTCGGCCGTCCACCAGGCTGACCAGCGCGACGCCGCCCACGATGACGCTCATGGCCACCCAGGCCAGCTTCGGCAGACGCTCGCCGCCCACCGCCACCCCCAGCAGCACCGCCACCACCGGATTGACGTAGGCATACGTTCCCACGGCCGTCGGGCTCGCGACCTTGAGCAGCCACATGTAGGTGCTGAACCCGATCAGCGATCCGAACGTCGCGAGATAGAGCAGCGAGAGCACCGACGCGCTGGACACACTGTCCATGCTGACCCGGTGCCACTCGCCCAGCAGCAGCGACAGCACGGCCATGCACGCACCGCCGGCCAGCATCTGCATGGCCACGGCCAGCGCCGCCGACGACGACTGGCGGGCCGTGCGCGAATACAACGACCCGATGGTCCACGACAGCGCGCCGGTGGCCAGCACGATGGCGCCCACCGGATCGACCGCTGCCTGCCGCTCGCCGCCCACGGGCAGCACCAGCAGGCCCACCCCCACCAGACCGATGGCCACGCCAACCATCTGCGGCACGCGCGGAGGACGGCCCTGCCAGGCTTCACACAACACCAGCCACAGCGGCACCGTGGCGACGATCACCGAGGTGAGGCCCGAACTCACGCGCTGACTGGCCCACGAGACCGCGCCGTTGCCGATGAACAGCAGCAGCGCCCCCACGATAGCCGAAGTACGCCACTCGGCTGCGGTGGGGCGCGGCGCTCCTCGCCAGCGCATGAAGGCATACAACGAACCGCCGGCAAGCAGAAAACGCGCCGAACCCATCATGAACGGCGGGATCGTCGCCACGCCCCATTTGATGGCGAGGTAGGTCGATCCCCACACGACGTAGATGATGAAAAACCCGCCGACGAGCTGCCAGCGGGGCACTTCACGATCACTCATGACGACCACTCATGACATATCCGACGGAGAGTGTGCGGGTGCGCCGCGCCGCAGGGCACGCAACGTGGCGTCACCCGCGGCGACGCCCCCGATCAGGACGTACAGATAGAACGTGTAGAAGCGCCACCACAACAGCGCGGCGGCGAAGAGCCCTGCCGGGATGGCGCTGGACAATGTCGCCGCGAATGCGCCTTCGATGAATCCACCGCCACCGGGCGCCGGCACCACCACGCCGCCGTAAAACAGCGCCAGGGGCCAGAGCACCAGAGGCGCGAGCGTGTCCATCGTCAGCGCGAAGGTGGGATCGCCGAGAAACACCAGCATGGGCAGGGTGGCCACCTTGAACAGCACATGCAGCACCGAACCCGTGAAGGCCAGCAGCATGAGCCCCGGATTGGCCTGCCGCAGCGCCCCGACGGCGTCGCGCAGTGACCGCAACGTGCGCTGGATGCCCCGCCACCGGCCGGCATGCAATCCGACGCGGCGGGCCCACGCCGGTGGTGGGCCATTCGCGTTGCGGCGGGACAGCAACCACCCGGCTGCGCCGACACCGAGCACGAAGGTGCTGTAGCCTCCCACCAATCCCAGCAGCCCGCTCACCGACGTGCCCCGTCCATGGAACAGCCACGCCAGCACCACGCACACCACCGTCAGTGAGCACATCTCGAGAAACAGTTCAAGAAACAGCACCAGCACACGCGACGCGGGCGGCGTGCCGCTCTCGGCGAGCACCAGATACCGCGCCGGTTCCGCCCCCGATCGCGCTGGAGTGATGGCGGCCGCAAAATCCCCCGCCAGGCAGACACGCAGCGCGGTACCGAACCGCAGCGGAATGCCGCAGGCGCGCGCCGATGCCTGGATCTTGAGCGCCCGCGTGATGATCTCCGCGGTCACGGTGGCCAGCGCGGCGGCGTGCACCGGCCAGGCCAGCCAGGGCATGCCGGAGTCCGGCCAGTGGGACGCAACGACCCAGGCCGAGACACCCAGCATCAGAACGAACGACAACACGGTGACGAGCCAGCGGCGCCAGGTCATGCGGCGCAAGATAGTCGTGCCCGCTGGCGCTCCCCACCACGACGCTGTCGATTAGCTGTCGACAAGCGGTAACGTCTCCCCCACCGGCTTCCGCCCCCGGCTTCCGCAGCGCCGACGACCGTCCGCCCCCTCCGACGCCATGTCCGATCCTTCCTTCTCCCTCTCCCGTCGCCAGTGGCTGCGCACCACCGGCCTCGGACTCGGTGCCACGGTGGCGCTCCCCGGGTTGCTGCCCGCTCACGAAGCCACGCGGGTACTCGGCGGCGTGTCGTACCGCGAACTGCTGGCACGACTCGAACAGGATGCCACCACGGCCCGACGCCTGGCAGGACCGGTGCGCCTCATGTACAACGAAAATCCCTTCGGCATGTCGCCGCGTGCCAAAGACGCGGTGATGGCCGGATGGACCGAACACACGTGGTACGAACCCCCCATCCGTCAGCAGGTGCGGGAGACCTTCGCGGCGCATGTCGGGGTACCGCCCGAATACGTGCTCGTGACACAGGGATCGAGCGAGGTGCTGGCCACCGCAGCACTGGCCTATGGCGTGGACGGCGGGGAGATGGTCGTGCCGCATCCCACGTTCGAGGATCTGCCGCGATATGCGTCGACGCTCAAGGCGACGGTGCACAAGATTCCGCTGGACGATCGCATGGATCACGACTTCTATGCGATGGACGCTCGGATCGGCAGCAATACGAAGCTCGTCTTCGTGTGCAATCCCAACAACCCGACCGCCACGCTGCACGACGATCGGACGCTGCGCGATTTCGTGACCACCGCGTGCAAGCGTGCGCCGGTGGTCGTGGACGAAGCCTACTACGATTTTGTGGACGTGCCCGGACACCGGTCGATGGTGGACCTGGTGACCAAGGGCGAGTCCATCATCGTGTCGCGCACGGCCAGCAAGATCCATGGCCTCGCCGGTCTGCGCGTGGGTTTCGCCGTGGCCCGTCCCGACATCATCGAACGCCTGTCGCAATACAAGACCGGTGATCCGAACGTGTTCGGTCTGCACGCCATGAATGCCTCCCTGCGCGATACCGAGTATCAGGCGTTCGTGAAGCAGAAGAACCGTGAGGGACGCACGCTGCTGCTCGACAGTCTGCGTGCGGCCGGCCGCAAGGCGACGGCGTCACAGGGCAACTTCGTGTTCTTCCATGCGGGCAAACCCGCGGCCGACATGCAGCGATATTTCCTGCGGCAGGGCTTCATGGTGGGACGCGCGTTTCCGCCGTACACCGACTGGTGCCGCGTGAGCATCGGCACTCCCGACGAAATGAAAGCCTTCGTGAGCGTGCTGCCGGGGGCGTTCGCGTAGGACCGGCTCACTGCCCCCGCGGTTTGGCGCGGCGCGTGGGCGCGGCAGTGAGCGGGTCGTCGGGCCACGGATGGCGCGGATACCGGCCACGCAGTTCCTTGCGCACGTCGAAATAACCCTGCTTCCAGAAACCGGCGAGATCGCGGGTCACCTGCACGGGACGTTGTGCGGGTGACAGCAGATGCATGGTCACCGGCACACGTCCGTCGAACAGCGTAGGCGTGGTGGTCCAGCCGAAACACTCCTGCAGCTTCACCGACAACACCGGCGCCGCGGGATCGCCATAGTCCACGCCGATGCGCGAACCACTCGGCACTTCGATGTGTGTGGGCGCGAGACGATCGAGTGCCGCGCGTTGCGACCAGGGGATCAGGGACGCCAGCGCCTCGTGCCAGTCGATGGCTTCGAGATGCGCCCAGGTCCGTACACCATCGAGTGCCGGACCGAGCCAGTCGTCGAGGTGGGCCATCAGCGCATCGTCGGACACATCGGGCCACGTGGCGTCGGTTGTATTGGTTGCATCGTGATGATGCAGAAAGGCCAGTCGTTCCCGCAGTCGCACCGCTCCGTTGGACCATGGCCAGGCGGAGACGCCCATGCGTCGCAGTTGTGCAACGAGCACCGCGCGCACGGCTTCCGGATCTGCTTCCCGCCACGGTTTCTCTTCGAGTACCAGTGCGCCGAGCGTGGTGCGTTGCAACGCACGGACCGCGCGGGCATTGTCGTCCCACCAGATGCGTGGCTCCCGCACGAACTGATCGACGAAGTCGGCGGTGATGTCTTCGAGCGTGATGGGTGCCGCACGGAGAATGCGGTATTCCGGCGGCTGCCCTTCCAGTTCGGCGATGGCCAGCCACGGCGCATCGTGGAGTCCGTCACGTTTGTCGAGCGCAGCGCCGCTGCCATTCCGCAACAGATACCGCGGTTCACTGCCCGGTCGCCGTTGCGCGACCCGATCGGGATACGCCAGCGCGAGCAGCGCGCCGATATCATCGTCGTCCCATGAGGCGTTGGTATCGATGCGGTCCACATCGTGGCCCTCGTCGCGATCCGCACTACCGCGTCGGAGCAGATCCTGCATGGTCTGCCGCACACGACGGGTCGCATCACGATCGACCGAGGCGCCGAACAGACCGGCGGCGCTGCCCCCATCTCCATCGCGGCGCAGCAGCTCGGTGCGCAACCGCAGGTCGGCCGGCGGGCGTCCAACGTCGGCCCGCAGCACGTCGCGCTCTTCCAGCAGTGCCGCGATGGCCGCACCGGCCATGCCCGTACCCCGCGTCGTCGCCGTGAGCATCAGATGCGCGAGGCGCGGCGCCAGCGGCAGGGCCGCCATGCGCTTGCCATGGACGGTGATGCGACCCGCGGTATCGAGTGCGCCCAACTGCGTGAGCAATGTGCGCGCCTGCGCGAAGGCCGCGGGCCGCGGCACATCGAGCCATCGCAATTGAGTGGGGTCGTGCACGCCGGCATCGGCCAGCTCCAGCGCCAGCGACGAGAGATCGGCGTCGACGATCTCGGGGCGCGTACTGGCCTGCAACGTGTGCTCTTCGTGCACATCCCACAGGCGATAACACACCCCGGGAGCGGTGCGGCCGGCCCGGCCCCGACGCTGATCGGCCGACGCCCGACTCACCCGGACGGTGTGCAGACGCGTGAGACCCGCCGCGGCGTCGAAGCGCGGGATACGCGAGAGTCCGGCATCGATCACCACACGCACACCTTCCACCGTGAGACTGGTTTCGGCGATGCTGGTGCTCAATACCACTTTGCGCGTGCCGGGGGCAGCGGGCGCCAGCGCGGCGTCCTGCTCGGACAACGACATGCTGCCGTGCAGCACATGCACCTGCACCCGCGCGCGTGCGAGTTCGGCATCACCCTGCAGACGCTCCGCCACACGACGCTGCTCTCCGGCGCCGGGCAGAAACACCAGCACATCGCCGCCTGCAGTGCCCGGTGTACCGCCATGCCCATGGCCGTGCCCATGATCAGGCGTGTCCCGCAGCGCCTCGCGGATCACCCGGCTCGTGGTGGCTTCGATGCGTTCATCGGCCCGCGGGGCGCGATGATGCGTGACGATCGGAAACATGCGTCCTTCGCTCCGGACGATCGGCGCGGCGCCATGTTCGTCGGCAATGAGACTGGCCACAGCCTGACCATCGAGTGTGGCCGACATGACCAGCACGCGCAGTTCGGGGCGCAGGGCATGCTGCGTTTCGAGCACCAGGGCGAGTCCGAGATCGGCGTGCAGCGAACGCTCGTGAAATTCGTCGAACAGCACGGCGCCGTAACCGTCCAGCGTGGCGTCGGCCGAAAGCATGCGCGCCAGCACACCTTCGGTCACCACCTCGATGCGTGTGCGCGCCGAGGTGCGTGTGTCGCCGCGCACGCGGTATCCCACGGTCCCGCCCACCGACTCACCGATCGTGCGCGCCATGTACGTTGCCGCCGCCCGGGCCGCGAGCCGACGCGGTTCGAGCATGACCAGCCGCTGGCCGGTCATCCATGGCTGGTCGAGCAGTGCCAGGGGTACGCGGGTGGTCTTGCCCGCACCCGGTGGGGCTTCGAGCACCGCGACCGAGCGCGCCAGCAGCGCCTCGCGCAGTTCCGGCAGCGCACCGTCGATGGGCAGCGGAGCGGTGTTCACGCCCGACGTGTTCATGGTTCGCGCGTTGGCTGGCGAGACGTTCACCGCCGGCGGCGTGGTGTTCCGTCGAGCTGCTGCACCAACCACTGCTGCGCGCGTTCCACCACATCGTCGGCCCCGCTGCGGAACGCACGATGGGTGAGACGGGCATCGACGATGGGCGTGATGCCCACGCGCTGCCACTGTGCGCCATCGGCCCGGCGCAGCTCCGCGGCCGGAATGCCCACCGACAGTTGACCCGGCAACGGCACGCGCACGGTTTCCGCCGGAGAGCCGGCGGTGGTGCTGCCCACGAAGGTCACGTCGGTGCTGGCTTCGAGCGCCATGGCCAGTCGTTCCATGGCGCCCGAGGTGCGTTCGTCGAGCAGTGCCACGAGACGTCCGCTGAAGTGCGACGCCGTATCGCCACGGCTGATGCGGGCCCGCACTTCACGTTCGTCGGCGCACTGCTGCGTGGCTTCACGCAACGTGACCGCCAGGCAGGGCGCGCTCTGATAGCGATGCAGTTCGCGCGCCGTCACCGCCACCGGGCGCGTACGCACGGCCTGCAGCACCTGCGCGAACACCGCGCTGGTATCGGGGAGCGCACCACGCAGATCGAGAATCCACGCCCGCGCGTCGCGATGGCGTTCGAGCTCCGGCCCCACGGTCTGTTCGGTGAGACGGTTCACGTCGATATAGGCAATGCCCGACGACAGCGTACGTGACGTGTTCTGCCAGGGTCGCTCGACCGTGGCCAGCAACGGGACGTAACTCTCCCGACGCGGTACGTCGAACTGCCGCTCGCGTCCCGTCATGTCGCGCACGCGGAGCAACATGCGTCCTTCCGGTCCGTACGGCAGCAGCTGCATGAGCTGATACAGACGATTCCATTCGTTCGGCGCGGACACACGTCCACGATGCTCGCTGATCCACGCCGGCATGGGATACCCGTCGGCGGCCACCACTTCCAGTCCCGGTTCGATGCCCAGCGATTGCGTCACCGAGTCACGCACGATGTCGGAAATGATCGCCCGGCCGTCCACCCATCGCACGCGGAACGGCGCGGCGGCCAGACCGCGTACCGAATCGGCCGATGCTCCGGTGAGCGCCACCTGCGCATCGTCGAACACCCCCACGAAATCCCGCAGTGCCGCGGCATATTCGTGTGCATAGCGTGCCGCTTCGAGCTTCGGAATGACACGCTCGAACGCGACATCGATATCCTCGTCGTAGAGATCCCGATGCGCATGACGGGCCCGCATGGCACTCCAGATGCGCGCCGCGCCGAGGACGCGCGCGCCCATGTACGGATAAGGGTCGGTGTCGTAGTACCCCGGCAGCATGGCCGGCGCCCGCACCATCGGCATGCGCGATGCCCGCACACCACGACCGGTGCGCAGGAACTGCAGGGCCGCCCGCAGCGCCGGCACACTGTCCATCGCCGTGACCGTGCCCGCGGCGGCGGGCGCAACGGTGGTATCGGCCAGCACACCGCTGCTGCCATCCACGTGCACCACTTCACCGGTGCGGATGCGCACCGAAAGACCGCTGCCCACGGGCACCAGCACACTGGGCACCAGGGCATCATCGCGCAGCGCGCCCTCGGCGATGAGTGTGCCGCGTCCCGTGGCGATGAGGCCCAGCACCGCCCGCGGCATCACGGTGTGCGCATTGGCCAGCACCATCACCCGGCGCGGCGTGGATGCGCGCGCGGCCACCAGCACCCCGTCACGTCCAAGCCAGGAATCGTCGTAGTACCACGTCCCCTGCACATCGCGTGCACCACCCACGCGGCGTACACGCACGGTGCTGCGCGAAAACGGCACACTGGCCAGTCGCTCGCCGAGCTCCATCTTCGCCACGAACGCATCGAGACTGTCGGGATCGGCGGATAGGGCGGCCATGGCCGTGGAGATGCCCGCCGTGGAGGCGCCCCCCGCGGAGGTGCCCGCGGCCGATGTGCGCAGATCGAGAATTACTCGCGCCGGCGCCGAGGCCAGCGCCTCCCGCAACGCCACCTCGGCGCGCGAGGAATACCGCGTCGCCGTGGGCATCTGGATGACGAGAATGCTGTCGGCCGTGCGTTCCACGGCGATCTCTCCCACGGCGGTCTCTCCCACCGCGGCACTGCCGGCCGACACCACGCGCGCGTCCGGTGTCGTCTCCGGAGTCGCTTCCACCCGCGTGAGCGGATCATCGAGCACGGCCAGGAACCGGGCATAAGCCACCTGCAGCAGCGCGGGATCCTGCGCTCGGCGCACCAGCGTCACGGCCCGGATGAACGCGGAATCGAGCGGCGCGCCACGCACGGCCACGGCCGGGTGATGCAACGCGATCAGATGCCACACCTGCGCGAGGCGTACGAGTCGCGCCACACCGGCGGAGTCGGACGGCGCCGGATCCGGTTCGGGATCGGCCGGTGCATCGGGCATCGGCACACGGGGCGGCTGCACCGGTGTCTCCATCACCGGCAGCGGAGCCTGTTGCGTGGCCGGCGGTGGCGTGAGCACCTGGCATCCCGCCAATCCCAGGGCGACAGGGACGGAGACAGCCAGCAGCCGGACGATGCCCGGCAGGCGGCCGCGGGAGCGGCTGCGAAAGCGCGTATCGCAAAGTGGCATATTGCCTAAGATACCCGCCTGTCCCGTTCCGACACCCGCTTCCACTCATGTCCGAATCGTCCGCGCGCACATCCGACACCGCACGCCTCTACTACGACGACGCCACCCTCGCGCGCTTCAGTGCGATCGTGACGGACATCGCCAACGAGGGACGGGTCGTCTATCTCGATCGCTCGGCCTTCTATCCCACATCGGGCGGTCAGCCCCACGATCTGGGCTGGCTGGCCGAAGTGCCGGTGGTGGACGTGGTGGATGAAGACGAGCGGATCGCGCATCATCTGGCCGAACCCCTCGGGCTTCCCGTGGGGGCGATGGTGGTGGGTCAGATCGACATGGGGCGACGCATCGATCACATGCAGCAGCACACCGGACAGCATCTGTTGTCCGCGCTGCTGGCCGATCGATATGGCTGGCCCACGGTGAGCGTGCACTTCGGCGACGTCACGTCGACGGTGGACGTGGCCGTGGACGCGGCCATGGACGGGTCGGCGAATGATGTGTCAGCCGAGCAACTCGCGGAACAGCTCATCAAACAACTCGCCGAGATCGAAGCGCGCGTCAACACGCTCGCGCTGGACAATCTCGACGTGACCATCAGCTACGAAGACGCCGCCACCGCGTCGGGACTGCGCAAGGCCAGCGATCGCGAGGGTGTGCTGCGCATCGTCACGATCGACGGACTCGATCGCAGCGCCTGCGGCGGCACGCATGTTTCGCGCACCGCGGAGATCGGCGCCATCCTGTTGCGCCGCGCGGAGAAGACGCGTGGCCATGTGCGCATCGAGTTCGTGTGTGGACACCGCGCCGTGGCACGCGCGCGGGCCGACGCCGAACTGCTCACCCGCACGGCGCGACCGCTGTCGGCGGCACCGCAGGATGTGCCGGCGCTCGTGGAACAGCTGCAGCAACGCGTCGTGGAGCTCGAACGGGAGCACAAGCGACTCACTCTCGAGCTGGCGAAACACGAGGCATCGGCCCTGTGGACGGAAGCGCCGGTGGACGGCAACGGTATCCGCCGCGTGCGTGTCGCCGTGGCGGGCGCGGTGAAGGACGCGGAGCCGCTGGCGCAGCAGATCATCGCGCGCGGGAATTGCCTGATGCTGGTGACAAATCCGGCCATGGGCGGAGTACTGCTCGCATCAGCCGCCGATGTGGCCTGCGACGCGGGTCGTGAACTCCGCGCCGCACTGCAGTTGGTGGGTGGTCGCGGCGGCGGTTCGCCACGTCTCGCTCAGGGCGCCGTGCCCGGTGATCACGACGATCATCGTCGCGAAACCCTGAATGCGGTGGCCCGTATGCTCGGTTTCTAGCTGGCGCGCCGAACTCCTCGGTGCGCGCCAGCCCTCAACACCCTGGAGTCATAGATGCCTTCCTTCATTGCCCGTTCCTTCGTGTCCATTGCTGTGGCAACGCTTGCCATGGCTGCTCCGAGTGCCGCGCAGTCGTCCGTACAATTCGGTACGCTGGCCGGTCCGGCCCTCACGTCCATCACCGATCTCGACAAGTCCGCCGACATCGGTGCGAACATGCTGAAAAGCAAGGGACGCCTGGGTCTGCAGGGCGGTCTTTTTGCCATGATTCCGGTGAAAGGCGCGCTCTCGCTGCAGCCCGAGGTGCACTACTCGCAGAAGGGCGGCAAGCTGGAGACCACCGTCGATCTCGGTGAAGCGCAGAGCACGGGTGACCTCGCGATCGGATTCCGGCTCGCCTACGTGGAGATTCCGGTGTTGGTCCGGCTGGACCTCGGCAGCCGCGGCAGCTGGCATCCGTTCATCACGGTCGGCCCCGCGTTTTCCCTGCGTGCCTCCTGCTCGGTGAGCCTGGAAGCGGCCGGTGCGGGATCGATCAGCACGGACTGTGATGAAGGCGAGCTGGGCGAGGAAGCCGGAGCCGCCGCATCCAGCGATCCCTTTGCCAAGACCGATATCGGCGGGATCGCCGGCGTCGGCTTGACGGGATCGCTGCTCGGACGCTCCGTATTCGCGCAGCTGCGCTACAATCAGGGCTTCTCGTCGATCGCGAAGGAATCGGTCGACAACGTGTCACCCAGGAACCGGGGCTTCTCCGTGGTGTTTGGCCTCGGGTTCTGAACCCGCCATTCACCACCCCTCCAATGCCCAGCCTCCGTCCCAGCACTTCCGAACACGCGCCGTGGGCGCTCCCGTACATCGAAGCCACGGAGGCCGCGCTGGCGGCGTCAGGATCCGATGATGTCGTGAAGCTGTTGGAATCTCAACCGGGTCTTCTGCGGAAGATGCTGGCCGGAGCGCCGGCGGATATTGGGGCATTTGCCTATGCACCGGACAAGTGGACGCTGGGCGAATCGCTGCTGCATGTGGCCGACACGGAGCGGGTGTTTGCCTACCGCCTGCTCCGGGTCGCGCGTGCGGACGGCACACCATTGCCGGGTTTCGACCAGGACGCCTGGGTTCCCGAAAGCCGGGCGAGCCGCCGCTCGTTGGAGGACATCATCGGCGAGTTGGAATCGGTGCGGGCCGCCACGCTGACGCTGGTGCGTTCGCTCGATGACACGGCGCTGACCCGGACCGGGACGGCCTCCAATCACGCCGTTTCGAGTCGGGCGCTGATCTGGATGATCACCGGACACATGGCGCATCATCTCGGGATCACGCGGGACCGGTACCTGGCCGCTCGCTGAGCGGACCCTGGCTAGATTTCAGGGCTGTGGCGCATCGGCGACTGGATGCGCCCGCCCGTCCGTTCGAGACCCTTTCCCCGGGTCCGTGCCCTGATCTCTTCGGAGCGCTTCGTGTCCGCTGCGTCACCCTCCGGGCCAGCGTCTGCTGGTTCGTCCGTTCCTTCTGCTGCTGTTGTCGCCTCGCCGGAAACCGTGCGTCTGGCGATCGATACCGTTCGCACGCTGGCCATGGACGCCGTCCAGGCCGCCGAGTCCGGACACCCCGGCACTCCCATGGCGCTGGCGCCGCTCGCCTACGCGCTGTACGCGAAGCACCTGCGTCACGATCCGGCGGCACCCGACTGGGCCGATCGTGACCGTCTGATCCTCTCGGTGGGTCACGCGTCGATGCTGTTGTACGGCGCGCTGCACCTGGCCGGATATGATCTGCCGCTCGACGAGATCCGGCATTTCCGTCAGTGGGGCAGCCTGACACCGGGCCACCCCGAAGTGCATCACACGAAGGGCGTGGAGACCACCACCGGTCCGCTCGGACAGGGCGTCGCCAACGCCGTGGGATTTGCCGTGGCCGAAGCGCACCTGGCCGCGACGTTCAATCGTGATGGATATGCGGTGGTGGATCACTACACCTGGTTCATTGCCGGTGACGGATGCCTCATGGAAGGCATCTCGCACGAAGCCGCGAGCTTCGCCGGCCACATGAAGCTGGGCAAGCTGATCGGCTTCTTCGACGACAACGGCATCACCATCGACGGCAGCACGTCGCTCACCTGCAGCGACGATGCGGCGAAGCGTTTCGAAGCGTACGGCTGGCAGGTCCTGCACATCGCCGATGTGAACGATCTGACGGCGATCGATGCCGCCATCGCGGCCGCCAAGGCCGACACGCAGCGTCCGTCGCTCATCATCACGAAGACGCACATCGGATACGGATCGCCGAACCGGCAGGACACCGCGAAAGCGCATGGCGAGCCGCTGGGCACGAACGAGATCGCGCTCACCAAGCAGGCATACGACTGGCCGGGCACCGAGCCGTTCTTCGTGCCGGATGCCGCACGTACACACTGGCACGAAGCCGCCGCGGCGCGCGCCACGACCCATGCCGACTGGCAGCAGCGCTGGGCCGCCTACACCGCCGCGTATCCCGAACTGGCCGCCGAATTCACGCGTCGCCTGCGGGGCGCGCTGCCCGATTCCCTCGACGCCGCCTTCCCCACGTTCGACGCGAAGAGTGGCAACGTGGCGAGCCGTGCGGCGAGCGGCGTGGTGCTCAACGCCATCGCGCCGGTGCTGCCGGAACTCATCGGCGGCAGCGCCGATCTCTCGGGCTCCAATCTGACCACGGTGAAGGGCGCGCCGCTCTTCTCGGCGCTGGAACCGGCCGGTCGCAATTTCCCGTTCGGCATCCGTGAGCATGCCATGGGCGCGATCATGAACGGCATGGGACTGCACGGCGGCATCATCCCGTATGGCGGCACGTTCCTCGTGTTCAGCGACTACATGCGGCCCGCCATCCGTCTCGCGGCGCTGATGGGCGTGCAGGCCATCTACGTGTTCACGCACGACTCCATCGGTCTCGGCGAAGACGGTCCCACGCATCAGCCGGTGGAGCATCTCACCGCGCTGCGGTGCATTCCGAATCTCGTGGTGCTGCGTCCGGCCGACGCCGATGAAGTGAGCGAAGCCTGGCGGTTCGCGCTGCGGCATCGCAGTGGTCCCACGGCCATCGTGCTCACGCGGCAGAAGCTGTCGTACTTCGGCGAACCGGCCCGCGCGCGCGCCGGTGTCCCGCATGGCGCTTACATCGTGGCCGATGCCGCCGGTCGCGTGCCCAACGTGGTGCTGATGGCCAGCGGTTCGGAAGTGGAGATCGCGCTGGCCGCGCGTGAGCAGTTGTCGGGACACGGCATTCACGCGCGTGTGGTGAGCTGCCCGAGCCTCGAGCTGTTCGCGCAGCAGCCTATCGAATACCGCCATCACGTGCTGCCCGCCGGTGTGCCGCGAGTGGCCGTGGAAGCCGCGCATCCCATGTCGTGGTACCGCTGGGTGGGCGATACCGGCACCATCGTGGGCATCGAGCGTTTCGGCGCCAGCGCGCCGTATCAGGTGCTGTACGAGAAGTTCGGCATCACGGCCGAGCATGTGGCGGCGGCGGCGAAGTCGGTGTCGCAGTAACCGCACGCACGACGCACCATCCGCTATTCGATACCAATGCGGGCCCGGGACAGAGTCCCGGGCCCGCTTTGGGTTTGGGTGGCGGGTTCGTGGCGAGTCGGGTCTTCTCATGCACAATGTCACACTTTGACATCCCCGGAGGTTCGGGGTATTCTCCGGCAACACCTAGCCGGAGGTACCTCGTGAGTTTGAATGTTTCACTCACTCCAGAGCTCGAAGAGTACGTGGCCTCGAAGGTCGATGGTGGTACCTACAAGTCCGCCAGTGAAGTGGTCCGCGACGGATTGCGGTTGCTCCAGGCTGCCGACGAATCGAAAGCCGAGTGGGCCGCGGGCGCGCGCGCAAGAATCGAACATGGCTGGCAAGAGGCCCAGAACGGTCAACTGGTCGATGGGCCGGCAGCGATGGAGCGCATCAAGTCGCGCATGGAAGCCACTTTGAAAGGCCGCTCGAAGAAGCGCGCGTGACGGCTTCTCGGTATCTCCTCACATCAGCGGCAGAAGCTGATATCGACGGAATCATCCAGCATCTCGCGGAACGCAGTGAAGATGCGCCGCTGATCGTGTATGCGGCTTTCATCGAGGCTTTTGAACTTCTGGGCGAGCACCCACGCATCGGCCATACTCGAAAGGATCTGACGGAACGTCCCCTCCGATTTTGGAGCATTCACTCCTATTTCATCGTCTACAACGACGCGACGGCACCGTTGCAAATTGTCGCCGTCGTTCACGGGGCACGCGACGTCAGATCGCTGATGAAAGAGCGATGACGTTACGCGGCATAGTCTGTGTTCCTGGTTGCTGGTTGCAGGTCTGGTGGTGAACAACAAAGCGGGCCCGGGACTCTGTCCCGGGCCCGCTTTGTTGTTCACCTGGCGTTCACCGCCAAACCTGCGACCCCAAACCCACGACTGCCGCTACGGGCACCGCGTGAGTCCACTCACCGGGCACCGCTCCGGATCACGCGCCGGCGCGCTGCCCTGACCGCCGGGGCCACCAAAGGTGTAGAGCGGCAATTGCAGCGTCTGCAATTCGCGACCGGGAATGGGGAGATGGATGGGCGTGTTCTCCGGCAACGTCTGCCAGCCGCGGGCATCGAAGAATGCGATCACGCCGCTCACCCCTATGCCTTCCACGCCCTTCTCATACCGCAGGGCATCCCACAGGCTGCCGCACGCACCGTTCTCCTTGCGCGGCACGCAGCCCGGCCCATCAGGCGGACCATCGGTGGTGACCGGCGGCAGTTCGCCGTTGGCCACGCGGGACTTGTTGATGAGTGGTACCGCTTCGGCCGCACGTCCGAGACGGATGAGCGCTTCAGCCTTGAGCAGATCCATCTCCGTCACCGTCATGGCGACCTGCGGACCGGTCTGCCACGTGAGATCGGTTCCGTTGCGCTTGTAGTAGTAATACGACCAACGGTAGGTGCCACGATCGGCGGCAAAGATGGTGTTCTGGTTGTAACCCATGTACTTGCCCACCGACGCCGGGCCCGTGGGACCCTGGATGCGCCGATCCTTCGTGACAATCTGGAACGGCTGACGCGTGGCGTTGTCCGTGGCCACCCAGTTCCTCCACCCGTTCGAGGAATCGGCCGGTCCGATGAGCCAGTAGCTCGGACGACCGAAATCGGATGGACGACCGGCGGTACGCAGACGGGCCACCAGACGCTTCCAGTCATCCCAGAGGATGTCGGGTTGCGCGGTGGGCTGGAAATCCGTCTGGATACCCGCGTCGACCCGGCGGATCACTTCGGCCCAGTTCACCGCGGCGCGTTCGGCACGCGAGCGCGCCGAGTACACCAGGATGCGCGCCGCGAAGGAATTCGCGAGACGCACGAACTGATCCTTGTTCAACGACTGGAAGAGCCACGAGTCCGCCGGGAACGTCATGCCCGGCTGCGTGTTCGCGGTGGCGATGGCCGCATCGAGATACCCAACCGCGGCCGTGGTGATCGCCTTGTAATCGGAGAACTCGGGCGTGCGGATGGTATCGAGCTGCGTCTTGTCGTCGATGAGCGGTCCCTTGTCGAAATAGAGACCGACATAGCCGTACGAGATGCCCTGCATGAACTGGCCCATGGCCTTCGCCCGGGCCGTGCGCGTGGCGTTCTCGATCACGAGACCACGATCGATCGCCGCCACCACATCATTGGCCGTCGAGATGGTGCGATAGAGTCCGTACCACGGCGTTTCCGCCACGGCACGACGCGCATTCACCGGGCTGTTGTTCCACGACGACCGGGGCTCGGCCGAGAGCTCGAGCTGACCAAAATCGGCGAAGCCCGAAGTGATCTCGCGGGCCATGGTGGCGAAGGCCCACGCCGGATAGTCGTCGTGTCCCCCTACCGGCCACCACGTACGGAACGAGGTGGCGACGAAGGTTTCCGTGGTGATCGGCTGCGCCGTGGCGCGGGCCGCATCGGGACGGTTCGGATTGACGACATCGAGGCTCTGGCAGGATGCCGCCACGAGAGTCAGCCCGACCGGGAGCGTGTACTTCTTGAGTGAGGAAATCATGTGAAGGCTCGCCGGTCAGAAGGTGATCTCGACACTACCCGTGAACGTGCGGTAGCGCGGATAGACGAAGCTGTCGAACCGGTTGAGTACGGTGCCCACTTCGGGATCGTAACCCTTGTAGTTGGTGAACGTGAGCAGATTGCGACCGATGAGGGACAACGACATCTGTTCGACGCCGGCGCTGGCCAGCGCGCGCACCAGACGGTTCGGCACGCGGTACTTCAGCGAGAGCTCGCGCAGCTTCACGTAACCACCGTTCTCGACGAAGTAGTCGGTGGGATCGTTGGCCGAATACAACGCCACGTAGTACGCCGTGGTCTTCTTGAGCTCCTGCGGCTTGCCGGCCTGATCGACATCACGGCTGCGGCCATACTGATACATGCGCTGGTTGGTGCGGTTGTAGACATCGCCGCCCACCTGTGTATCCCACAGCATGAACAATTGCAGGCTGCGCCAGCCCACCGTGTTGGAGAACCCGAGACGGAAGTCGGGGTTGCCGTCACCGATGCGCACGACGGCCGGATTCCCGAGGGAGTCGACCTGGCGGATGGCCTGGCCCCAGCCGTAGTTGGTGGCGCCGATGGTCGTGGTCGTGCCCCAGAGCTTCTTCGTTTCGCCGTCGGTGAAGTTGTTGCCGGCACCGACCCACACGAGCAGGCCGTCGTCGTTCACCTGGAATTCGCTGGCGCGGGCGGCAGCCGCCGCCGGCAACTGGTTGGCATTCCGCATGAACGCGAAGCCGTACATGTTGCCCAGCGTTTCGTTGGCGCAACGGTACTGGATGGTGTTCGTGGTGAAGCAGGACCGGTTGAACTCGGTGATCTTGTTGCGCGAGCGGTCGAACACGAGGCCCGAACGCCACGTGAAGGTCGGACGACGCACGATCTGGGCTTCGAACGTGGCCTCGTACGTGTTGCCGGTGACGGTACCGGCGTTCTGCCACTGATTGGCGTAGCCGAAGAAGCCGGCCAGCGGAATCAGGATGAGCTGCTCGGTGGTCTTCTGGCGCGCGTACGAAAGCTGGATCGAATACCGGTTCTTCACGATGGCGTCGATACCGATTTCGGTTTCCTTCGAATACTCGGGCTTGAGGAAACGATTGCCGAGATTGGCCTTCACCAGGCCGCCACCTTCGACGAAGTTGTAGGTCTCGTACTGGTCGTTGAAGTCGGGACGACCGCCGGCCGTGCCCTGCGAGACGCGCAGCTTGAACTCGTTGAGCGAGGTCTTGAACGGCCACCAGTCTTCCTGCGACACGCGATAGGCCGCGCTGCCACGATAGTACCAGTTCTCCTGTTCCTCCGGACCGAAGAGCGAGCTGCCGTCGCGACGGACCAGCCCGTCGACGATGAGCTTGCCGAGATAGTCAGCCGCGGCACTCACGAAGAAGGAGTTCGTGCGGATGCTTTCGTTGGTGGAGGTGACGAAGCGCTGGGTGACGTTGTCGAGGCTCTTCACGCCCGGTGCGGCGAACGTGTTGCCGCTGGCGGTGGCGACGTTGTTGGTTTCCCGCTCGAGCAGGCCACGCACGGTGGAGCGCAGCGTGAAGCTGCCCAGACGCTTCAGCAGATTGGCCGACAGGGAGGCATTGAGCGCGTTGGTCGTGCCGTTGAAGACGGACATCTCGCCCGGCCCGCCCGTGGCGTAGCCTTCGGTCTTGACACCCTGATCGAGGAAGAAGGTGTTGTACCGGTCGGAACGATCGTAGCTCAGGTTGCCGTCGACGGTGAGCCACGAACGCGGCGTGTACTTGGCCGAGAGGCTGCCCTGTGTACGCGCCCGGTTGCGGTAGTTCTCTTCCGTGACGAGCACGTAGAGCGGATTCTCTTCACGCCCTTCGAAGTCGGGCTGGAAGATGTACGGCGTGCCATCGGGGTCGGGCTGACGGAGATCGACGTCGGGCGCCTGGTTGATCAGGTCGAAGAACGTATCGCCGTACAGGTTCTGCCGCTTGGAGCGGCTGTGATACGCACTGATGCCGATGCTCAGATCGCTGCGCGGCCGGTGATCGAGATTGAGACGGAAGTCGTTCTGATCGTAGCGGCCGGCATTGAGCACCACGCCGTCTTCGCGCGAGTTCACGTACGAGAAGAACCAGTTGGTCTTGCCGCCGTTCTGCGCGATGTTGAGCGAGTTGCGGGCGAAGTTGCCCGGGTTGAAGAAGCGGTCGACCTGATCGTAGAGCGTGCCGGCCTTGTAGATGCCGTCCTGAAAGGAGGTGTACGCCGGCTTGGCGATGCGCTGTTCACGCGGCACGACCTGTCCCGCGGCATTGAGCCAGTTGCCCTGGGCGTCCACTACATACGGATGGTTCTCCGCCCAGTGCACCTTGTGCCCCAGTTCGTTCGAACCATACTCGGAACGGACGGTGAACTTGGTGGTGCCTTCGGCGAGGTTGGTGCCGCGCCGCGTCTGGATCTGGATGACGCCGGACGAGGCGCGCGAGCCGTACAGCGACGCCGCGGCCGCGCCCTTCACCACTTCCACACTCTCGATGTCCATCGACTGCAGATCGGCGCTGGCCGCGTCGAACGAAGCCGACTGGATCACGCCGTCGACGACGACGAGCGGCGAGTTGCCCTTGGAGATGGACGTGGGCGTGCGCAACATGATGTTCGTCCCGCCGCCCGCCTGACCGGCGGGCACCACGCTGACACCGGCGATCTTGCCCTGAATGGTTTCGAGCGCGTTCGACGCCGGCACCGGCGCGTCCTCGGCACTCACACGACCCACCGTGAACGGCACCCGCGTGCCACTGGCCGGATCGACGACACCGGTGGTGACCATGGCCTGCAGATTGAGCGCAGCCGCATCCATCTTGAGGTCATACGTCAGCGTGGCACCGGCATTCACGGTGATCCCAGCCCGCTCGATACGACGATATCCCAATCGGATGGCTTCAAGGCCGTAGGTTCCGGCAGGCACATTCACAAAGGTGTATCGTCCATCGGCAGTGGTGCGCGCTTCCAGTCGCGTGGTTCCACGCGAGAGAAAGAGCTGCACCGACTGCAGGGGTTGTCCGGTAGCGGAATCCGAGACCGTACCGACAACGCGGCCGGCCGGACCTTGCGCCGATACCGATGCTGCGGCACCAAAGCTGGCACCAAGCAGCAACGCCATCAGCACACGGGCCACGGCAGATCGTGAGACCATCAGTCCTCCTGGGGCAGTATGGGGTAGCGCTGACTTCACTCCCGGTACGTCGTCGAAGCGTACGTCGTTGACCACGGCATCTATGTGCCGGATGGAGGGGAGTGACTGGCTAAGCTATCGCCCCTGCCATGCGAGGGAAAGCGTGTGGTGACGCGACCCGCCGATGGGCTGTTGTGCTCTCAGGGATTGCACCGGAAGGACGCGTGCACGAGCAGGGTGTTCATCGGATGCAGATCGAACACGCGTGAGACATCGCGTGAAGAGCTGAAATCCGATACCCGGGGATCATTCAGATTTCGTCCCTGCTGCCGGACGGGAAACAGCGTCGACGCAGGCCGATACTTCTGCGGACCAGTTGCGACACATCGCTTCGTCGGCGCGTGAGAGATCATCTCGTCCGCCGCATTTGTCCGCGAAACGGTGAATGCCCTCCGTGTTCGCGGTGCTGCTCCCGTTGCCCGCGAATGCTCAGCGTTTCCGCAAACCCCGTCCGGCCAACACGCCGGTCACGGCTCCATTCCGCACGGCCGGCCGGCCATTCACGAACACGTGACGCATGCCGGTTGCCAGTTTCGTGGGTTCGGTATAAGTCGCCTCTTCCCGGATGGTCTTCGGATCGAACACGATGACATCGGCATAGGCACCCGCGCGCAGCACGCCCCGATCGGCGAGACCGTACGTGCGTGCCACCTGACCCGACGAGGCCTCGACCATGCGGGCCATGGTGATCACCGGCTTGTCGAGTACATAGCGGCGGATCTTGCGCGGGAACGTGCCATAGAGCCGGGGATGGCCCGCCGATCCATCGGAACTCGTCATGACGAACGGGTCGCGCATGAAGGTCTCGATGTCGGCCTCGGTCATGTTGAACGACGCCACACCCATGTCGAATCCACGATCGATGAGATCGAGCGCCGCCTCCACCGCCGGCCGGCCGCTCTCGCGCGCCACCTGGGCCAGGGTCTTGCCGATATACGGAGCCGCCCCGCCGACTCCGTTGATGAGCAGCAGCGTGCTGTCACCGCCCCGGCGTCGCAGGTTCTCCGTCATCTCCGTGAGGATGCGCGCGCGCACAGCCGGATCGGCGATGCGGGCCCGCAGGGAATCGCCTCCACCGGCCTGCGCCCAGCGCGGCAGCAGCGCGGCGCTGAGTCCCGTGCCACTCGCCGTCCAGGGATACTGATCGGCCACCACCACGCAACCGCGCGCACGGGCTGCACGCATGATCGACAGCACGCTGTCCGCCTTGCCCCACACATCCACACCCAGCGCCTTGATGTGCCCGATATTCGTCGTGAGTCCCGATCCGCAGCCGATGCGGATGGATTCTTCCACCGACGCAAAAAGACCGATCGTATACGAGCTCTCGTCCCGCTGATGTGTATCGTAGACGCCGCCGAATGGACGGGCTGCGGACACCACCGACAGCACTTCCTCCGTGCTGGAATACGACTGCGGCGCGTAGAAGAGTCCTGACCCCACGCCATAGGCCCCCTGCTCCAGCGCCTGCACGACGAGCGCCCGCATCTGCTCGATCTGCCGCGGGGTGGCCGGCGCCGAGGACGCACCGAGTACACGACCACGCACCGTGCCGAATCCCACAAGGGCATAGGTGTTTGTGCCCAGGCCGGCCTTTTCCGCGCTGTCGAGCACCATGCGCACCTCGATCGGTCCGCGCCCATCGGCGCCCAGCACCACGGTGGTCACCCCCTGCATGAGCGCGGAAGCATTCTGCCGGCCGGTGGGGCCCAGCCGGGGCAACCCTTCGTACGAATGGGTGTGCGGATCGATGAAGCCGGGTGCGACGATCAGCCCCGACACATCGATGCGTTCCTTTGCCACGAGTCCGCGCGGGACGGGTCCCACGAATCGGATGCGATCGCCACGAATGCCCACCGCCACGGTGCGGGCATTCGCACCCGTGCCATCGTACACCTGCCCACCCGTGAGCAACACGTCCACGGTATCGACCGCATTCGTCTGCGCTTCGGCGCGGCTGCCGGTCAGAAGACCGATGACGACCGCACCGGCTGCGATGAGCGTACGGGTCAGAACCGGTCGGAGCCGGGAGGCGGCGCGTGCAGGGAACCGTGGGGCCGGCGACATGGTCGTGGGATTCGTGAGGGATTCACGGGAATTCACGGGAATTCACGCGGGAGAGCAAACGTGAGGTCACGTGGGATTCGGAATGGCCAGACGCTCGAAGATCAGGGCCGCGGCCGCGAGGTCTTCGAGCGCGTGACCCACCGACTTGAAGAGGGTGATGTCATCGGGTGTCCGTCGGCCCGGACGCGTGCCGCGGAGGAGTTCCCCGAGGTCGGCCCGCAGATGATCGCGATCGATGGCGCCACTCGCCAGTGGCTGGACGAGATCTCCGGCTTCGCGCAGCGCCGCAGGATAGTCGTCCACGAAGACCTGGGCCCGCTGGACCGCCAGGTCGTCGACCTCCCGCATGTCGGGCGTGAAGGCGCCCACCAGATCGAGATGGACGCCGGGCTCCAGCCAGGCGCCCTGTATCACCGGGGTCGAGGCCGTGGTGGCGCAGGTGATGATGTGGGCCCTGCGGCACGCCGATTCGAGCGATTCCACCGATTCCACGGCCGGCATGTGATGACGCATCCCGCCATGCCCGACCTGCGAGTCGACCTGCGAATCGGCCCGCAACTGACCGGCAACCTCCGCGGCAGTCGCCGCGGCCCGCGCGGGATCGCGGCCCCAGACGAGGACCTGGCGGATCGTCGGCTGCAAGGCACAGTGCGCCCGGGCCATCCACGGGGCGAGGCGTCCCGTGCCCACCACCAGTAGCGTGTGCGCGCCGGGACGTGCCAGCGCCCTGGCCGCCACCGCCGAGGTCGCGGCGGTCCGCCGTACCGTGAGAGCCTCACCGTCGAGCAGCAGGCGCGGCGCCCCGGTGGCCCGATCGAGCAGCAGATAGCTGGCGTCGACCGTTCGCCCGCCATGTCGTGGCGCGTCGGGAATGACGGTCACGAGCTTGAGGCCGATGTAGCGTGTGTTCCATGCCGGCATGAGCAGCAGTATGTCGGCGGCTGTTTTGCCGTTGGCATCGGGGCCCGCATCGGGACCCCCGCCGGCGGTGCTGGTTCCGGGTGGCCGCAGGGTGTGCGCATGCCGTGTCGGCACCGCCGGCGGATGGATGAACGCGGCGGTCAGCGTCGCGGCGAGCGTCGGCCAATCGAGCTGGGCGTGGATCTGGTCAGCCGTGCAATGCTGCAGCAGGTTGCCTCCAGGCGAATGGGTCATGGACGTGCCACGGACGTTCCGGACGTTTCATGTCTCTGGACCGGCATGACACGATTCTACATCGCGCCGCCATGCGCAGCAGCGCGACGAGCGGATTCCGATGGATTTTTTCGACGACGGGAGTGGGTATGGATCGGCGGACGGACCGGCGGGTGGTGATCGTTGGCGGCGGGGTGATGGGCTCGGCAACCGCATGGTTTCTGGCACACACACACGGGATCCGGGCCGTCGTGCTCGAGCGCGATATGTCCTATGCGCTGGCATCCAGCGCACGGTCCGCGTGCGCGATCCGGCAGCAGTTCTCCACCGCCATCAACATCCGCGTGTCGCAGGAAAGTCTGCTGTTCTATCGTGCCATCGGTGCGCAGCTCGCGGTGGCGGGCGAGCAGCCCCGCATCGGTCTCGTGGAACCGGGATATCTCTACCTGTCGGCCACTGCCGAGGGCGCGACGGTGCTTCGTGAACAACATGCCCTGCAGCAACAGCACGCCGTGCACACCGCCCTGCTCGATCCGGCGGCGCTCTCGGCGCGTTTCCCGTGGCTGCACGTGAATGATCTGGAGCTCGGATCGCTCGGGCTTTCCACGCCCACCAGTGGTGAGGGTTGGTTCGACGGCTATGCGGCCATGCAGGCATTCCGCCGCGCCGCGATCGAGGCGGGCGCGCAGTTCGTCGAGGCGAATGTGGTGCGCTTCACACAGGACGATGCACACGTTCGCACCATTCACGATGCGACAGGACGGGTATTCGAAGCGGACGAGGTGGTGGTGACGGCGGGAGCGTGGTCGGGGCATGTCACCCATCTGCTCGGCGCGCCGCTTCCCGTGCATGCGCGCAAACGGGATGTTTTTGCCATCGAAGCCGACGTGGCGCTGCCCGATGCGCCCCTGCTGATCGATCCCAGTGGCGTGTGGTTCAGGCCGGAAGCGGAACCGGGCCGTTTTCTCTGCGGCGCGCCTCCGCGCGTGGACGCCGATGATGTCCCGCTCGATCGCGTCGATCACAGCCTCTTCGACGAACACATCTGGCCGGCCCTCGCGCATCGTGTGCCCGCATTCGACGCATTGCGGGTGACGTCGTCGTGGGCGGGCTACTACGAGATGAACGACTTCGACCACAACGGATTGGTGGGCGCGCTCCCGCCATTCGCGAATGTCTTCGTGGCGTGCGGATTTTCGGGACACGGGCTGCAGCAGGCGCCGGTCGTTGGCCGGGGTCTGGCCGAACTGATTGCGACGGGCAGATATCAGACGCTCGACCTGACGCCGTTTCGCGTGACGAGAATTGGGGAAGGGAGGCCGCTGCTGGAGCGGAATGTCATTTGAGTTCTGGCCTCTGGCGTCAGATTGTCAGACAGGGTCAGAGGTGAGAGATCAGCCGGTCAGAACTGAGACGGCGATCGAATTGAGAAATCAGATAACAACGAGATGAGAGGTCTGAGCACTTCGCCCGCAGGTGGGGTGCTGACGCGAGGGCTCGGCGTTTTGCGGGGCGCTTCGCGCCCCGAGGACCCTGCGGGCGCCCGGCCCGCAGCCGGTGGCGCGCACGAACGGTCGTCGCCGCCAGCGCTCAGATTTCTGACCTCGTGGTTGTCTGATCTCTCAATTCGATCGCCGTCTCAGTTCTGACCGGCTGATCTCTCACCTCTGACCCTGTCTGACAATCTGACCCAGACGCCAGAGGCCAGTGGTCAGATCCCAGAGGCCAGAGCCCCAAACGAAACCGGGTCGCCTCCGCGTGGAAGCGACCCGGCCGCACCGCCCGTCCCGTTGTTCACGCACGCCGACGGCGCGCGGCCATGGCGATGGCTGCCAGCCCCGCCACGAGCAGCGTCACCGTGGACGGCTCCGGTACCACGCTCGCCCGTGCGGATGCCGCATACAGTCCGTCGCCGAAGAGCTGGGCGGTATACCCGGCTCCGTTCGATCCCGCCAGCGACAGGCTGTTGCCGTTGTTGGAATAGAGCCCCGAAACACCCGTGAAGAGCGCGGCGCCATACGGCGCTTCCGTCGACCATGTCGACGTGTTGTGTACACCGGCGATCCCGTTGTACGAAGACGCTGCCTGAATGCCGAAGTAGTCGAGGAACGTGTTGAACGCCGCCGCTTCGTTCGCGGAAGAAAGAACGCCCGTCCCGAAGTTCACGAACACGCTGCCGCCGCCCAGCACGTAACTCTGCAGATCGGCCTGCAACTGCGCGTTGTCGACCGCAGCGACGGTGCTGGCATCGACGAACACGGCGCTGTATCCGGCGAACGTCGCCAGATTGGCACCGGCATTGTTGTTCGTGGTCGTGAAGGTGTAACCACCCGTGCTCAGGTCTCCGCCGATGCCGGCTGTCGGGAACCCGAAGTTGCCGCTGGCGATGAGCACCGAGCCCGACGTGCCGCCCGTGAGCCACGAGGCCACGTTGCGCATGAACTGGGTGACGTTGGCGCTCCCGGCCTGCGTACGGCCCGACGCGTCGAGCGTCCACTCGTCGTTGTTGACGAAGATGCGTCCCTGCGCCCCGGCCGTCGTGAACGACGACACCAGCAACGTCAGGGCGGCAATGCCGCGGAGGATCGACGGGCGAATCATGAGCAGGTCCGGGAAATGGGCGACGAATCGAGGCAGCGTGATGGGATCGTCCGTCGCAAAACCGGGGCCATCGATTGGGTGACCAACAGCACGCAGGAAGCCCATTCTTCGGCTTTCTTTCGCGGACTTTGTTCCCATGAGCGTAGCACAGCGACTGCGCGCATGCTGAACTGACGCTACAGCGGGGTCGAGCGTACCGTGGAGGGTTTGGTCACTGTCAGCGTCACCATCGCACCGAGCACCGCCAGTGTGCCCAGTGCGAGAAAGGCGCCCGTCGTCCCGCCCGTTGCCGCGCGCACACGGCCGATGAGATCAGGTCCGAAATGCCCGCCGAGGTTGCCGATGCTGTTGATCCAGGCGATACCGGCCGCCGCCGCGGACCGCTGCAGAAAGGCGGTGGGGAGCGACCAGAAGGTCGCGAAAAACGCCAGCACACCACTGGCCACGAGCACGAGACCGAACAGCGAGGGGATGATGGCGTGTCCCACCAGCGAAAGCACTGCCAGACCGGTTGCCGTCAGCCCCAGAGCGCCAGCCACATGCCACCGCCGCTCACCCGTGCGATCGGAGTGTGCGCCCGCCCAGACCATCGCGAGCCCGGCAATGCTCCAGGGAATCATCGACAGCAGACCGATCTCGAAATACGCCGTACGATCGATCCCGAGCTCCTGGATGATGGTGGGCATCCAGAAATTCACGCCATAGAGCGAGACCGTCCCCGCGAAATACACGAACGCCAGCGCCCACACGCGTCGATCGGTCATGGCGGCTTTCACCGTGGCCGGATCGTGGCCGGCGTGTGAAGCCTCCTTGCCCTGCACCAGGGTGCTGGCCGCACGGGCGGCGCGGTCGGCCTCGAGCCGATGTTCCACCAGTTCACAATCGCGGGGCGACAGCCAGCGTGCCTGTCGGGGACCGTCGGGCAGCCAGCGCAGGACGGCCACCCCCATGAGTATCGACGGAATGCCTTCGATCACGAACAGCCAGCGCCATCCGCTCCACGCGCCCGAGCCATCGAAGATGTTCATGATGAAGCCCGACAGCGGGCCGCCCACGACATTGGCCACGGCGATGGCCGTCATGAACCACGCCACGGTGCGCGCGCGGCGTGCGGCGGGAAACCAGTAGGTGAGATAGAGAATGATCCCCGGGAAGAACCCCGCTTCGGCCACACCGAGCAGCAGACGCAGCGCGTAAAAACCGAACGCGTCGGCCTCCACACCGAACCATCCCGGCAGTGGTCCCCACGGAATGCGATCCACGAAGGCGAACGCGCTCGAGATGATGCCCCAGCTGATCATGATGCGGGCGATCCAGCGCCGCGCGCCGAACCGTTCGAGCAGCAGATTGCTCGGCACTTCGAAGAAGAAGTAGCCGAGGAAGAAGATACCGGCTCCGAAACCGTAGATCGCATCGGACCATTCGAGCTCCGCCGCCATCTGCAGCTTGGCGAAGCCGACGTTCACACGATCGAGATAGGCGACGATGTAACAGAGAAAGAGCAGTGGCAGCAGGCGGCGTGCGATGCGGGAGAACATCGCATCGTCGTCGTACCGCACCGCGGTCGGGCCGGGGGTGGAACTCGGAGTCATGAGGCGAAGATACCGTTCGGGCAGCGACATCGCCCACATGATCCCGCCCCTCTACATTTTGTGAATGGCCAAGGCACCCATCGCCCGCACCGCCCGTTCGCGTGCGCTCCCGGTTTCCCGTTCGCTCAAGACCCAGATCTCGACGCTCGGCACCACGCTGGGTGCATTCTGGCTCACCTTCGTGGCGAACGGCATGCTCGGCGGCGCACTCATGCAATACGGCATCGTGCCGCGCACGGTCACCGGATTGCGCGGCATTCTGTTCGCGCCTTTTCTGCATGCCAACCTGCAGCATCTCATCGCCAACACCGTGCCGTTCGTGGCCCTGGGCTGGATGGTGATGCTGCGTGATGCGCGCCATTTCCTGCCGGTGACGCTGTTCTCGATGCTCGGTGCCGGCCTGTTCGCGTGGACCCTCGGTGCCCCGGGCTCGGTGCACATCGGCGCGAGCGGCGTGATCTTCGGCTATCTCGGATTTCTACTGCTGGCGGGTGTCTACTCACGCAGTGTGGCGAGCATTCTGCTCAGCCTCGTGACGGCCGCGCTCTGGGGCGGCCTCGTGCTCGGCATCGCGCCGGGCCAGGCGGGCATCAGTTGGCAGGCACACCTGGGAGGATTCCTGGGCGGGATTCTGGCGGCGCGGTGGTTTCGGAAGGGGCGGTGAACCGCGCGGGAACACACGAGGAACCCATCACGACTCGGCGCATCGTGCGCCGACACCCTTCAGCACTCGCCGGCAGTTGTGGGACACGAACGATGCACGCAACATCAGGGATCACATGATGAGCCTGCGCTGACTCGCCGCCGGCCACGCATCATTCCCTCGCCGTCTCCATGCGCCATACGCCCACTGCCGCCCTCGTCGCCGGCCTGGCCACCGCCACGTTGGCCAGCACCTTCCTGGCACCCGCCAGTCACGCCCAGCGCGGTGTCCCCCGCACCAGCACGCCGTCGCCCGACGCCGAGGTGTACCTGGTGCCGCTCACCATGCGGGGAGATACGGTGCGGGTCGGCGTACCGGCCAACCTCACGCGACGCGCGGGCTACGACAACCAGCCCATGTTCGCGCCCGACAGCCGCGCGCTCTTCTATACCGCCAATCTGGGCGACGGGCACACCGACATCTGGCGCCTCGATCTCTCCACCGGGCTCACCGCGCCCGTGCGGCGTACGGTCCCCGAAAGTGAATACTCGGCCGCCCCCATGCTCGGCGACACGGCGGCCCTGGCCGTGATTCGCGTGGAAGCGGACTCCACGCAGCGACTCTGGCGCCTGCCGCTGGGAAGCGGCGCACCGTCGGTCATTCTTCCGGACCTCAAGCCGGTGGGTTACTTCGCACAACCCGACGACTCCACCTGGGTGACCTTCGTGCTGGGCAGCCCCGCCACCTTGCAGGTCACGCACACGCGGCGCACCGGCGGAACAACGGGACCGTCGCGCACACTGGCACGCGACATCGGCCGCTCGCTGCATCGCATTCCCGGCACACGCTTCGTGAGTTTCGTGCAGAAAGGCGCACAACCCTGGCATGTCATGCGGCTCGACGTGAGCAGCGATCGCATCGACACGCTCGTCGCGCTGCCCGAAGGCACGGAAGACGTGACGTGGGTGGACAGCACCACGCTCCTCGCCGGGCAGGACACGAAACTGCTGCAATGGACACGCGGCAGCGACACCGGTCGCAATGCATGGCGCACGGTGGGGGATTTCGGCTTTGCGCATCTGGCGCGCATTTCGCGACTGGCCGTGAGTCCGAACCGGCAGTGGTTGGCGATGGTCGCCGAAGCGCAGCCGCGTGTGGCAACCGCCGCCAGCACCAGCGCCGCCGCGAAGTGGGTGGATCGTATCGACACCGCCCGGGTGCGTCGCGCCATCGGCATTCTCGCTGCCGACAGCATGGAAGGTCGCCTCACCGGTTCACCGGGTATGGAGCGTGCCGCGCGCTGGCTGGAACGGGAATACAAAGCCGCGGGCCTCGCCCCAGCCGGCGATTCGGGCACGTATCGCCAGCACATCCCGCTGCGCACCGCGCAGGGCCCCAACACGACTGGCCGTGTGCGTCCGGCACCCGTGGAATCGTGGGCGGCCTGGAATGCGCTGCCTGCCGATCAGCGGCTCCGCACGCAGAACATTGCCGGTGTCATTCGAGGCAGTGACCCGGTGCTGCGCGACGAAGTCGTGCTGGTCACCGCGCACTACGATCACATCGGCATCGGCCGGCCGGTGGACGGTGACTCCATCAACAACGGCGCCGACGACGATGCGTCGGGCAACGTGGCGCTGCTCGAAATCGCACGCGCCCTGCAGAACGGCCCGCGCCCCAAACGCACCATCCTCTTCGTGTCCATCACCGGCGAAGAAGTGGGCGGACTCGGCACCCGCTGGTATCTGCAGCATCCCCTGCTGCCACTCGAAAAAACGGTCGTCGATCTCAACATCGAGATGATCGCACATCCCGATTCTCTGACCGGGGGATTCGGACGCGCCTGGCTCACCGGCTACGAGCGCTCCACGCTGGGTGACCTGCTGGCAGACAACGGCATTCCGCTCATGCCCGATCCACGTCCCGGTCAGAGCTTTTTCACCCGCAGCGACAATGCGGCATTTGCACGCATCGGCATTCCGGCGCACTCGCTGTCGTCGTTCAATCTGGCCACGCCGTATCACCACCCGAAGGACGAAGCGGGCATCGTGAACGTGGCACACATGGCGCGGGTGATCGGCGCCACCGCCCGGGCCGTGCGGCTTCTCGCTGACGGTGACAAACCGACATGGCATCCGGGCGGACAGCCGGAGGCGCGAGTGGCGCGGTAGAACCAACCCACCGCGTCAGCTCCCCCGCCGCCTCCCGATGGCATCCACCACCAGATCGGCGATGGACTTCGCATACCGTACCGTCGCCCGATCCGGCACCTCGGCGGTTCCCATGCGATCGCAATAGATGCAGCCCACGATCTTGCCGAGGACCACCAGCGGGAACACACCGAACTGGGTGAGGCCCATCGACTGCACCCACCGCAATTCCACCGTGGTCAACGCACGATCGGCCGGGAGATACACGGCCTGCCGTTGCTGGGTGAGCGTGACGATGGGACCGCCGCGCACCGACACGGGGAAATCGAATTGCGCGAGCAGCGCTTCGACGCCGTCGCCCAGTCCGGCACGCGCGACCAGACGCAGCCGATCGGGCGTGAAGAGACAGGCCAGCACCCGATCGAACGGCCCGCCGCGCATCACGGCTTCGAGCGCGAGCAGCAGGACTTCGCCCACACCGGCGCCCGAGGCCACGTCCACTTTTTCCTCCACTTCCTGCCGCAACCGCACCCGCAACGCGATCACCCCAGCCGGCCCCGTCGCGGTCGGGGTGTCATCATCACGCGCCGTGACACTCTCGCCCAGTGCCCCACGGGCAGCGGTGGTGAGCTGACGGAACCGCAACCGGTCGGTGGCGATCTGCGGATTCACGAACAACTCGCGCGTTTCCTCCATCGCGTCGGTGACGATCCCGCCGATCTGTTCCCGTGTGAGCTTCACGCGCGCGCCATGCTGTTCGATCACCGCCTCCACGGCATGCGGGCCGTCGCCGGTGTGTCCGTCCAGCCGATACAGGGCCTGGGTGAGATCGTGACTGAACGACGTCACCGCCGCCGACAGGGATGCCGAAGCGGTCGCGCGTGCACGGATCCCCTGCACGACGCTGTCGGGCATGCCCCAATGACGTGAGACTTCCACCCCGAGATCGGCAAAGGGAAACCCCAGCACGATGCGCGTGGCCGCACTCTCGCTGTGGGCCCCGTCGGCCATGAGCGCACGAATGCGTGTGTAATCCTCGGGGAAATGTCCGGCCACCAGCACTTCCCCGAGATTGCGGAACATGCCGCAGAGATGCGCTTCTTCGGGATCCTGCAACTGCAGCCGGGTGGCCGCGGCCCGCGCATGGTTGGCGGTGAGCAGCGACAGCAGCATCAGCTCCTTCAACTCGGGCGACTTGCGCGCGTAGTTCTCGAACAGCAGCAGACTGCCCGCCAACTGCCGCACGGTGCGGGCGCCCAGCATCATCATGGCATGGGTCGCGCTCTGGATCGCGCGGGCACCGCGCCGGTAGTGCACGCTGTTGGCGGTGCGCACCACCGACAGGGTCAGACTGTATTCCCGCAGGACCACGTTCGCGAGACGCTGCAGGGAATGCGCGTCGTCATCGAGCGCCGACAGCGTGTCGATGATCTGCTTGGACAGCGCCGGAAAATCGGCCCCTTCGAGAATGCGCGACAGGCGCTGCCTGACGGGCATGGGGTCGGTTGCGGCGGCTGAATGGTCGGGGTGGGACATCATGGATAGTATCGGCAGGTCCGTGCGGTATCTTCCTTCCGACGATCATTCCGATGATCGTCGCGGTTACGCCGGTTGGCGATACTCCGGTTGGCGATATACGGGTTGGCGACGCGCCGGCCGGCGATACGCCTCCGGCTCTGCCTTTCATCTCTCCTCCCCCCTCCCTCATGTCCCGCTCGACCGCCTTCAGCCCGCGCGGCCCTCAGGCCATCGGCCCCTATTCGCACGCCACCTGGGCGGGTGATCTGCTGTACTGCTCCGGCCAGACGCCCATCGACCCGACCACTGGCAAACTCATCGACGGTGATGTCGCCGCCCAGACCCATCGGGTGTTCGACAACCTGCAAGCCGTGGTGGAAGACGCCGGGCTGACGATGGACGATGTGATCAAGTGCAACGTCTATCTCACCGATATGGCAAACTTCGCGGCCATGAATGGGGCGTACGGGACGCGCTTCACGGCGCCGTATCCGTCGCGCACGACGGTGGCGGTGGCCGGGCTGCCGCTCGGGGCGGCGGTCGAGATCGAGTTGATCGCGAAGAAGGGGTAGTGAGTTCCGGGTTTGCAGTTCGGGGGTGAACAACCGGGTCACACCGGGTCACGGGACGCAGGTCTCGTGACCCGTGACCCGATTGTTCACCGCCACACTGCAAACCCGCGACTCTCAACCCGACCGTTCACCCAACCCCCGCCCTCGCCCCGGAACGCCCGCTCATGCACCTCGAGCACCATTCCGACCGCTTCCGCCTCAGCATGCCGGTGGCCGCGCCTCCCGCGGAGGCCTGGGCATTGCTCATCTCGCCCAAAGGCATCGCCAAGTGGTGGGGTCCGCATGTCTCACTCGATCCGCAGCCGGGCGGCGCACTACGGGAGGTGTGGCGCGACGACAGCGATCGCGAGGTGATCACGTCGGGAACCGTGAGGCACCACGAGCCCGGACACCTGATCGAGTTCTCCTGGGCCGATGACGACTGGGACGCGTCGACCACCGTGCGCTGGTCGTGCGAGGCCACACCCGACGGGTCCATCGTGCACATCGAGCATGCCGGATGGACCGCGCTTCCCGCATCGCGACGCGAAGTGCTCCGCCAGGTGCACGTGGAAGGGTGGTCCAGACATCTGGAGCGCTTCGCGGCCCTGCACGAACTGACGCGGGAATATCCGGCGCAGCAGCTCACCGTGGAATGGCGTCAGGGACGCTGCTGGCACAGCGGCAACTGCGTACGCGCCCTTGGCGTCGTCTTCAATCCGAAACGCAAGCCGTGGATCGACACATCGGGTGCAACGGACGCCGAGATCGAGAGCGCAGTGGCAAAATGTCCGAGTGGAGCGCTGAGGATACGGCGGAACAGCGGTCGCGAGTTGTGAGTGATGGGTTTGGGGGCGAACAACAGGGTCGTGGGTCACGAGACCCGTGACCCGTTGCCCGGCAGTTCACCTCTGAACCCACCACCCGCAACGCGTCACCGCATGTAGTGACAACTGTACCCCCCAGGATTCTTCCGCAGATAATCCTGGTGATAGCCCTCGGCGCTCCACCACCGGGCTTCGGGCACGATCTCCGTCACGATCGGTTTTGCCCAGAGTCCACTGGACTGCACCCGCGCCTTCACGCGTTCCGCCGTTTCGCGCTGCGCCTCGGTGGTGTAGAAGATCGCGCTTCGGTACTGCGTGCCGATGTCGTTGCCCTGACGATTGGCCGTCGTGGGATCGTGCATGCGGAAGAACCAGTCTTCCAGCAGCGTCTCGTAACTCAGCACGGTCGGATCGAACACGATACGCACACTCTCCGCATGACCGCTCTTGCTGTCGTGCGTGTCGTGATACGTGGGATGTTCGAGCCAGCCTCCCGTGTACCCCACGTCGGTGTCCAGCACGCCGGGAATGGCGCGCAGCAACTCTTCCATCCCCCAGAAGCAGCCGCCGGCGAGAATGGCCACTTCTTCCGGACGGACGACCCCGTTGTCGGGCGCTGCGTCAGCCGCCATGAGCACCGCCGTGTGCGCCGCCGTCCTTCCGTTCCCCGCCCTGTTCTCCGGCGAACAGGGGCAGGAACTCGCCATAGCCTTCCTGCTCGAGTGCCGCCAACGGCACGAAACGCAGCGACGCGGAGTTGATGCAGTACCGCAGGCCGCCGGCTTCACGCGGTCCATCGGGAAAGACGTGGCCGAGGTGGGAGTCGCCGTGTCTGGAGCGCACCTCGATGCGGCGCATGCCGTACGCCGTATCCTCGTGTGCCGTGACGTTGGAAGCCACCGGTGTCGTGAAACTCGGCCAGCCCGTGCCGGAATCGAACTTGTGCACCGAGGCAAACAGCGGCTCACCGCTCACCACGTCGACATACAGTCCGGCTTCATGATGATCCCAGTACGCGTTGCGGAATGGCGGCTCGGTGCCGCACTGCTGCGTGATGGCGTACTGCTCGGGAGTGAGCGTGCTGGCAAGCTCTTCGCGGGACGGCTTCGCATACCGCGCGGTGGCCGCCGTATCCGCGCTGAGGTTGGCGCTGGCGTTGGAACGATCGATGTTGTCCATGGTCCTTTCTTGTATCGTCGACGGTCAGCGACAGTTCCCGTTGGCCGATGGCCCGACGTATTTCGTGACCTCGAACGCATCCCGCGCGGAGCCTTCCATGTCGGCCGGACGGGGGACGAAGCGTCCACGGACTTCCACCTGCTGCCCGCTGCCCGTCGGCAGCTTCGCCGCCGTGTACGCCCGCTCGAGCGCCTTGTAGTCGCCCTTCATGACCACGGGAACGGTCTGACCCGTGGCACACTCGCGGAAGGTGGGCGCATCCGCCCAGTAGACGAACGTGCCCACGAAGGTGGCCATGTCACTGACGGCATCCAGGGCATCGGTGCGTGTCAGATGCATCGGCAGCGGACTGTCGATGGGGTTGCCGGCCAGGTCGAGCATGCGCAGGGTGTCCCCGTGCACCAGGGACCAGCGGCCCACCACGCCGGTGTCGGCTTCCAGCGTCAGCGTCCGTCCATCGAACTGCCAGCGCCCCGTGCGCACGAAGGGCGTCTTGCTCTTGCCATCGTACGTTTCCCGCAGCCGGTAGACGCTGTCCGGCCAGACGGAGAGGGTGGTGAGGAGTCCGGAACAATCGGCGCACGGAAGGGTCCCGGTATAGGTGGCCGGTGCAATCGACGCGATCGTGATCGTCGGTCCGGTCTTCACCGCCGAGTCGGCATGCTGCCCGGGCGTGTCACCTCCGCCGCAGGCAGCCATCAGCGCCGCCGCCACCGTGATCCCCAGGGCTGCCGACCGCGTCCGTGCGGGGGTCATCGTCTTGATCCTCTTGACCATCTGTCCAGTTTTCCCGTTGTGGAGACGTACTCGTAAAGACGTACTCGTGAAGACCTTTTCGTGAACGCCCAGGTGAAGACGCTGCATTTCGACAATCGCTTCGTCGAAGAGCTCCCCGGTGATCCTGATTCGCGGAACCAGCGGCGACAAGTGCTGGGTGCCGCCTGGAGTGCCGTCATGCCCACGCCGGTGCAGGCCCCGCGCCTGCTCGCGGTGTCGCTCGACATGGCTGAGCGGCTCGGATTCTCGCTGGAACAGACCGCGTCGCCGGAGTTCGCGGCGGTTTTTGGCGGCAATGCGCTGCTGGAGGGCATGCAACCGTGGGCGGCCTGCTACGGCGGTCACCAGTTCGGACACTGGGCGGGGCAGTTGGGAGACGGACGCGCCATCTCACTCGGTGAAGTGGTGAACGCGGCCGGCGAACGCTGGGAGCTGCAGCTCAAGGGCGCCGGCCCCACGCCCTATTCACGCACGGCGGACGGACGGGCGGTGTTGCGCTCATCCATCCGGGAGTTTCTCTGCAGCGAGGCCATGCATCACCTGGGCATCCCCACCACGCGCGCGCTGTCGCTGGTGACGACGGGAGAGGCGGTGGTGCGGGACATGTTCTACAACGGCAATCCCGGCCCCGAGCCCGGTGCGGTGGTCTGTCGCGTGGCGCCATCGTTCGTGCGGTTCGGCAACTTCGAGATCTTCACCGCGCGGCACGATCTCGCGTTGCTGGAACGGCTCGTCGATTTCACCATCGCCCGGGATTTTCCGCATCTCGAGGGTGATCCCGCGGCGCGACGGGCCGCCTGGTTTCACGAGGTGTGCGAGCGTACGGCGCGGCTGATGGTGCACTGGATGCGCGTGGGGTTCGTGCACGGCGTCATGAACACCGACAACATGTCCATTCTCGGGCTCACGATCGACTACGGCCCGTACGGATGGCTGGACGACTTCGATCCGCACTGGACGCCCAACACCACGGATGCGCAGGGACGCCGGTACCGTTATTCGCAGCAACCGGCGGTGGCACAATGGAATCTGATGCGCCTGGCCGACGCCGTGGCGCCGCTGTTCCCCGATGTCACGCCGCTGCAAGCCGGACTCGATCACTACGGCAACGTGTTTCTCGAGGAGCACGAAGCCATGCAGGCCGCGAAGTTCGGCTTTCTCCGCCATGGCCCCGACGAGGCGGCGCTCATCACCGAGGCGTTCGAACTGCTGCAGCGCGCCGAGATCGATTTCACCCGTTTCTTCCGCGCACTCGGCGGGATCGCCGCCGTACCCGACGAAGCATCACACGAAGCATCGCGTGACACCTCGGGGAACACATCCAGCACATCGGCGGTGGCGCTGCTGGGCGACGTGTTCTACGATCCGGCCCGACGCGACGCGGAAGCCGCCGCCCTCTCGGGGTGGCTGCGGCGCTGGTATGCCGTGGTACAACGCCAGCGCCCCGATGCCACCGCGCGCCGCCACGCCATGCACGCGGTCAATCCCTGGTTCGTGCTTCGCAACTACATCGCGCAGCAGGCCATCGATGCGGCGACGGCCGGCGATCCGTCACAGGTGCATCTGCTGCTCGACGTACTGCGTCGACCGTACGACGAACAACCCGAACACGCACATCTCGCCGAGCGGCGCCCCGAATGGGCCAGACACAAAGCGGGCTGCTCGATGCTGTCCTGCAGTTCGTAGGGCGATATACCGTGCTTTCCGGGACGTGTCGCCGCGTCAGCGCGTCTCCATCTCCATCTGCCGGCGCAGCACCACGGTCACGAACCGCAGCGCATCGGCCTGATTGAACACGGCGCCCTCCCGGCCATCGCCCACCTCGAACACCTTCATGCCGATCCCTTCGATATCGAAGCGCAGACGGTTGTCGGCGTATTTGACATTCTGAATGTGCGTGGCCGGCACGTGGATCACGCTGTTGGGCAGGAAGACGTGCACGGAGTCGCCGACCACTTCGAGGCCGACCGTGCGGTCCATGCTCAGAACCTGCAGGTCGTCGGGCCCCAGCATTCTTGCCGAAGCGATCGACTTGGCGGCGGCTTCCGCGACCTTCGTCTGCTCGTCCTTGCAGGCGGTGAGCAGCAGCAGGGCAACACAGAGGCCGGATGTCAGTGAGATGCGACGCATGGCGGGAACGTGGTGCGTGAGACGGGTACCGGCCAGTGGTGTCCTTCACATTCTGCCGGCATCTTCAACAATAGGAGATCACGCGGCGTTCGACCAACCCCATCTTCCCGAGGATCCGCATCATGGCCCATGTGCCGTCCGTGCCGTTGTCCATCCGAGCTGCCGTGATGGGCGCGCTGCTGATCGCGGCACCGCTCACGGGGTCTCAGCGACTCGGCGCGCAGTCGGGCGCCCCGGTCATCGGCCGATGGGATCTCACCGTGCAGGGGCCCAACGGGAGTTATCCCTCGTGGCTCGAAGTGAGTCAGTCGGGCATCCGTACGCTCGTGGGACGTTTCGTGGGCAGCGGCGGCAGCGCCCGCCCCATTTCGAAGGTGGAATTCGTCGACAACACCCTGCGGTTTGCGATTCCGCCACAATGGGAACCGGAGCCCAACGACCTGCGCGTGGAAGCCACCTTCGCGGACGATCGGCTCACCGGCACCTTCGTGACACCCCGCGGCGATACACATCGGTTCACCGGCGTGCGCGCGCCCTTGCTGCGCCGCACCGGCACGCCCACCTGGGGCACGGCCATCACGCTCTTCGATGGCCGGTCGATGGACGCCTGGACGCCACTCGGTGGCACCAGTCAGTGGGCCATCGTGGATGGTGTGCTCACCAACCGCCGGCCGGGCGCCAATCTCGCCACGAAGCAGCACTTCACCGACTTCAAGCTGCACCTCGAATTCCGCTATCCGAAGGGTGGCAACAGCGGCGTGTATCTGCGCGGGCGGTACGAAGTGCAGGTGGAGGACAACGGGGACCTCGAACCCACGCCGGTGCACCTCGGCGGCGTGTACGGCTTTCTCACCGCCAATGAAAACGCTTCGAAGGGACCGGGTGTCTGGCAGACCTACGACATCACGCTCATCGGGCGGCGCGTGACGGTGGTGCTCAACGGCAAGACCGTCATTGCCGATCAGACCATTCCGGGCATCACCGGCGGCGCGCTCGACAGCAACGAAGGCGCACCAGGGCCGATCTACCTGCAGGGCGATCACACGGCGGTGGAATACCGCAATATCGTCATCACGCCGGCGAAGGGACCGTAAGACGCCGCGGACTCAAGGCCCCCGCGGCACACGGGGCGGGCCGATGTCCTCACTCGCGACCCGCGCGCCACGGCGACCGAAAATCACGCCGTGCACCCGACGCGTGAAGAACACCAGCAGCAGTACCACGGCCACCAGCGTCAGGATGGGCAGGAAGATCGCGAACGCGCTGGTCACCACGGCGCTCACCAGTTCGAGCGTCGACACCACCGGGTTGCCGATGCCGCCCGTCAACGTGGTGCTCTTGAAACGGGTGAACACCGTCGCGCCCTGCGTCATGCCGGCCGCGCCCGCTGCCAGCAATACCGCACTCCACTTGAGCAACGGCGGCAACTCCACCACCACCGAGGCCGCGGCGAGCATCCCGGCGATCATGGCGGCGGGTGTGGCGACCAGATCGAGCAACTGATCGAGCCACGGCACGGCATACGCGCCCACTTCGAGCACCGTCGCCGTGCCCAGTGCGGCCAGCGCCGGTGTGCTGGCCAGCCATTCGAATCCCGGTGACAGCGGCAACACGCCGGTCTTAGCGGCCACGGCGGCGGCCAGCAGGGGTACGAAGACACGAAAACCGGCCGCCGCTGCGAGGCCGAGGCCAACCGCCACGCCGATCAGGGCGTCCGCGGAAACGGGCAAAGCCGGAATCATGCATGAGAGATAGCGTCTTCCCGTTCCGCGCGCGAATCCGACGCGCTACCCTCTCCGCATGCGCATTCTCGGCTGGCTCTTTCTGACGACGCTCTCGCTCGTGCTCATGGCGCAGCTCGCGGTGCTCGGCGCTCCCCTGAAATTGCCCGAGGCGCCGGCCGGCATCGTGAGCTTCGAGCTGGCGTTCAGCGCCGCCCGGGCCACCCACATCGTCGACGCCTGGCGGGGACAGAATCTGCTGGAAACCGCACGGGTCCACCTGGGGATCGACGTGGCGTTTCTGCTCGTCTATCCGTGGTGCTTCTTCACCGGCATCCGCCTCCTCCAGACCGTCGAGCAACGGCACGGTCCTTCGCGATTCTGCGATCTGGGACACGTCCTCGCGTGGCTCGTACTGCTCTGCACGCCACTCGACGGTCTGGAGAATCTCCTGCTCTGGCAGACGATCACATCGGGCGCGACTCCCGCGCGCGCCCTGCTTGCCGGAACCGCCGCGACCTTCAAGTTCCTGTTGGTGGTGGCGGCACTGCTGTGGTGCCTGACCGCCGTCGGACGCTGGTGGCTGCGCCGGCACCAGCGTTCCCTGCTTTCTCCACCCTGACTCTGCCTTTCACCCCATGGCCAACGACCCGGGTCCCCGCGGCCTCCTGCTGCGCGCCGTTGCGGCACTGTTTCTCGTCTTCGCGACCTACAATCCCGAGGGGATTTCGTACTTCCACTGGGCGATCGCGCCGCTGCGCACCGGTGTGCAGACCTCCGGTCCGGCCTCGCTCAAGTTCCTGGCCGGTCTCGCCCTGCTGGCGGCGTGGGTCGTGTTCCTGAACGCCACCCGACGTTCCATCGGACTGGGCGGCGCGATGATCGTGCTGGCCATCTCCGGTGGACTGGTATGGCTGCTGCTCGACCTCGGCATCGTGAGCGCATCCTCGGGACGGGGACTCACGCACGTCGTGCTCTTCTGCACCGCCCTCCTGCTGGCCGTGGGCATGAGCTGGTCGCATCTGTCGCGCCGCCTGAGCGGTCAGGTGGACATGGACCAGACCGACTGACGCTACGCCTGCCGCTGAGACAGGCCCTGCAACCGGCCCGGCGACGCTGCCACGGTTCTACGACTCACCCGACGATCGTCCCCGCCTCACGGCCGTCGGGTCGTCATTTGCCGAGACCGATCGCGAGACCGGCGCGCACCACGAGATTCTGACCGGTTCCACTCGATCCACTCACCGTCGTCTGTCCGTAGCCGGGGACGTTCACTTCGACGTCCCCGAAGCGGATCATGCCGAAGGTGGCGCCGAGATCGAGATTGATGCGCGGTGACATGCGGAACAGCAATCCGCCGCCCACATTGACCTGCCCACCGCTGGCCTCGGCCTTCAGATCGACGGAGCTGACGCCATCGGTGAGATCCAGATCGATGGACTGGCGCAGGTACGCGAACCGCGCCGAGATGTAGGGCGCGACCTGCGCACTGCCCACATCGATCACGCGACGCGGCTCGAAGAACGCTCCCGTCAGCCTGACCTTGTATCCTTTGAAGCCGGGTTCATTCAGATCGTGCGACGACATCTGTCCGCCGACCCCGAATGACCACACGCTCGGCGTGTACCGCAATTGCGCTTCGGCTCCGGCGCCCGGCTTGAGTCCTTCATAGGCATCACCATACGCGCCCACATAGAGGCCGGATGCCTGCACGGAGAAACGCTGCGCCGACTGCGCCGACAGCGCTCCGGCAAACGGCGCGGCGAGCGCACCGCAGCACAGCGCGGCCGTCAGAAAGGAAGAACGACGAACTGCGGACATGGACCGATCCTCGAAGGCAGGAGTGTCCGGAGAGGCCAGGCCCGACGTGACCATGGATCTCCGATCTGCCTACACACGCGCAAACCGCCGACGGACCAGCTCACGCGCGGCACCCCGATCGATCTCCCACCTGGTCCCTGTGATGATGTCCCATCGATCCCTGCAGGTCGGTGCGGGTCGGTGCGGGTCGGAGCACCCATCGGCCCCCGGCATGAGCTGTTTTGGCACGGGACTGCGCGTGGGTGAATGAGCGATGCCAGATGACCGTGGCCTCCACACCGGTCCGCATGCGCTCCACATCCCGGTGCCGCCCGCACCGCCTCTCATGGAGATCTCAGCAATGGAACGCGTCGTCCTCCGCCATCTGAAAGGGTCGAAGGCCAGTCAGCTCGAGGAATTCCCGCTGGAGCAGTTCGCCGAACTCACCATCGGCCGCGATCCCAGTGCCGGCGTGCGGTTCGACCCGGACAAGGACGACCTCGTGGGTCGACAGCATGCCCGTATCGCCCGCGATGCCAACGATCCCTATCGGTTCACACTGACCGATCTGAACAGCCGCAACGGCACGTTCCTCAACAAACTGCGCGTGGTGGGCGATCGTCCGCTGCAACCGGGCGACGTGATCCAGCTTGGCGCCGGCGGTCCGGAACTGCAGTTCGACATCGATCCGTTGCCGGCCATGTATGTGAAGGCCACGCGTCTTGGCGGAGCCGTGGCGGGTGTGGCGGAAACGCGCGTCGGTGCGCCACCGGCGGCGTCCGGATCGTCCGGGTCCGGCGGGACGGGCAACGCACCCGCGCCGACCAACAGCATCGGCAAGGCCACGGTGGAGCGCATGATTGGCGAGACCCGCAACCAGGGTCGTCGCAACATGTTCGCGGTCCTCGGCGTCGCGGCCGCTCTGATCATCGGCGTGGTGGGGTACAATCGCCTGCAGGCCGACAAACTCGAGGAACAGGGCGGCAAGACCAAGGCCCGTCTCGACAGTCTGGGCAAGGCGACGGGCCGCGCGGGGGAATTGTCGAAGCAACTGCAACCGGCGGAGATCGCGGCCGCGCATTCCCCGGCCGTGGTGCAGGTGGATTTCAGCTGGAAGCTCACGCATCGGGGTTCGGGCGGACAGGTCTATCATCGCCTCGTGCCCAACGTCATCAAGATGCGCGACGGGTCGCGTCGTCCGATCGTGGACAACGGTCGTCAGATGGTTCCCGCGTACGTGCAGGTGGGCAGTGCGATCGAACCGGCACTCACACTCGATCAGAATGCCGGTGAACCCATCGGCGTGAGTTCGCGCGGCTCGGGCTTCGTCGTGACGTCCAACGGTTTCATCATCACGAACCGGCACGTGGCGTACAACTGGCAGACGTGGTATCGCTTCAATCCGAACGACGTGGGTCCGATTCTCGACGGACGCACCGGTCAGCCGATGCTCGACGAAGGCGGCAATCCCGTCGTGACACGTCCGCCGGGTCAGTGGATTCCGTCGGAAACGAAGCAGGCCGGTCCCAAGGGTGACATCGGCGACTTCCAGGCCCGCGTGGAATATCTGTACGTCCGCTTTCCGAAGGACCCGACACCGTTCGAAGCCGCCAACGTGCGTCCCTCGCAGCGTCACGATGTCGCGCTCATCAAGGTCGACGCACCGCAGGCACTGTCGTACGTCAACATGGAAGACACCTACGACAAGACGCGACAGGGTGATGCCGTCACGGTCATGGGATACCCGGGCGTGTCCGACGAAGTGATCACCGTGATCAAGTCGCGTGACATGTTCAACCGCGAGGCGCAGCAGCGCATCCTGCCCGATCCGACGCTGTCCACGGGCAACATCGGCAAGATCCTGCGGGCCGCCGATACCGAAGTACGCGACGGATTCATCACGCTGGCTCCCGGTGGTGACACCTATCAGCTGACGATCAACTCCACGGGTGGTGGCAACAGCGGCGGGCCGATGTTCGATGCCTTCGGCAACGTCATCGGCATCTACTTCGCCGGCAAGACCACCGACGCGCAGATCTCGTTCGCGATCCCGATCCGGTACGCCATGGAGCTGCTCAAGATCGGCGACCCGACCGCGCGCTGACCGTCCCCTGCCCGCAGACATTCCGCCCATGTCCCCCGCTCTCATCAGACGTGCGACGATCGGTCCGTACCGGGTCATCGATTTCGTGGGAGCGGGTGGCATGGGCGCCGTGTATCGGGTGATGCATCGCGACACCGGTCAGGTGGCCGCGATCAAGATGCTCAATGAAACAGCGGTGGGTGGCACGGGGCTCGAGCGGTTCCGCAACGAAGCCCGCATTCACCAGGCACTGGTGCATCCGAACATCGCGCGCATGTTCGGCTATCTCGAGGTCGATGGTCTGCCCTGCCTGGTGATGGAGTACATCGACGGCGAATCGCTCGACGAGCGGTTGCGCCGCGCCGGTCCCATGAGTGTGCCGGAGGCGTTGCGCGTCTTCACCGCGCTCGCCGAGGGTGTGGAATACGTGCACAGGAGCGGCGTGGTGCACCGGGACCTCAAGACGAACAATGTGCGCATCAGTGAAAACGGCACGGTGAAGCTGCTCGATTTCGGCATCGCCATGGCCCCCGGTGCGCCGCGTCTCACCAGCACGGGCAATGTGGTGGGTACCTTGCAATCGCTCGCGCCCGAGCAGCTCACCACGGGGCGCGCCGAGCCGCGTTCGGACATCTGGGCGCTCGGCATCGTGCTGTACGAGATGCTCACCGGCATTCCACCGTTCGCCGCCAATGCACCCGGATTGCTGGGTGAGCACATCCTCAAGGGCAGTTACTCGCCGCCTTCCGCGCTGCGCACCGCGGTGACGCGTGACGTGGACCGCGTGGTGGCGCGATGTCTGCGTGTGCGTCCCGATGACCGCTATCCGTCGGTGACCGCACTGCTCGAGGACATCCGCCGGCTGCATGCGGATGCCGATGCACCGGCCGGTGGACTGCTGCCGGGATGGGGCATCATCTCGGAACCGTCGGCCTTGCTGCGCAAACAGATCAGCCGGAGCGGCGAGGTGGCGCGACGCGCCTCCCGCGAATGGCGTCTGGTGCTGGCGGGGCTCGTCTCGGTGGTCGCGCTGGCGTTCTTCATCGTGACCCTGCAGAGCCCCTCCGACGGCGGCGATCCCCGGAAATCCGATTCGACGGAGGTCGGCGGGGGTGTCGGTATGGGCGGACACACGGGCAGCGGTACGGGCAGCGGTGTGACCGGTCACGCGGATGGCGGCAATGCATCCCGAACCCTGCGTCGGGTGACCATCCGCGTGCTCGAAGGCCGGGCCGACGTGTATCGCGACGACGTGCCCGTGGGCACGACGCCCTATCAGCTCGAGGCGCCACTCGGTGCCGAAATCTCGCTGGTGCTTCGGCGCGCCGGCTGCGACGACACGCCCGTGCGTTTGCGCATCACCGAAGGTCTCGATGCGGTGATGGAAAGCATGCGGCGCTGTCGGACTCCCTGACATTCATCGCATTCTCTCCAGTCATCCTGGTCATCACGAGCGCGTCATGTCGTTACTGCAAACCGTCGTCGGTTGGTTCACCGGCCAGAGCACGGCCTCTCCCGCTTCGTCCGCGCGCCGACATGTCGATCCGCTGCGCGATACGAACGATCAGCGACGGGTGGTGGCCGCCGCCGCACCCTGGCATCTCGAGACCGGCACGGCCACCGATCCGGGTTGTGTGCGGGAACTCAATGAGGACGCGTTGCTGCTGCGGGTTCCCGATTCCGAACGGGCGATGCGCCAGCATGGTGTGCTGGCCCTCGTGTGCGACGGCATGGGGGGACACGAAGCCGGTGAAGTGGCCAGTGCACTCGCGCGCGACACGATCGTGCACACACTCGACGTCAATGACACCCAACTGCCCGACGCGCTGGTACAGGCCATCCAGGCAGCCAATCGTGCCATTCACGATGCCGGACGCCGGCAGCCCGCGTTGCGCGGCATGGGCACGACCTGCTGTGCGCTGATCCTGCGCGACGGCGCCGCCTGGTGCGCACACGTGGGCGATTCGCGCTGCTATCTGCTGCGGGGAGGCGATCTCCTCCTCATGACGGAAGACCACTCCGCGGTGATGGACATGGTGCGGCGCGGCATCCTCTCGCTCGAAGAGGCGCGTCATCATCCGGACAAGAATGTCATCTCGCGGGCCCTGGGCAGTCATGCCTCCATCGAGGTGAGCAGCTGGAATCATCCCTTCATCGTGCAACCCGACGATGTGTTTCTGCTCTGTTCCGACGGACTCTACGATCTCGTGAGCGATGAAGACATCCGGACGGTGATGACCCACGGATTGCCGCACGCGCAGGTGGCCTGCGACCGGCTCATCGCGCTCGCCCGGGAACGGGGTGGTCTCGACAACATCTCGGCGGTGATCGTGCATCTCCGTGCGGCCGATCGTCCGGCGGCAGCGCCCGGCATCACCCGCACGATCGGAATCGTGTCATGATCGGGCGTGTCGTCGGGAACTACCGCATCGTCGACCGGCTCGGCGACGGGGGGATGGGCAGTGTGTACCGGGCGGTCGATCGCATGCTCGACCGTGAAGTGGCCATCAAGGTGCTGCGCCCCGATCTCGCGCGGAAGGAAGCGCTGGTGGAGCGTTTCCGGCAGGAAGCCAAGGCGCTGGCGCGTCTGAGTCATCCGCGCATCGCCACGCTGCACGGTCTCGAGCAACACGGCGACGAACTGCTGATGATCATGGAGTTCGTGCGTGGCGACACACTGGAAACGATCGTGGAACGCTCGGGGCGCATCACCTGGCCGCGGGCGTGCGAATTGTGCATCGCCATGCTCGATGCGCTCGATCATGCACACGATATGGGCGTGGTGCACCGCGACATCAAGCCGGCGAACGTCATGCTGGCGCACAATGGCGCCGTGAAGGTGATGGACTTCGGCATCGCGCGCATGCTGGGTCGCAGCCGACAGACCCAGGTGGGACACGCGGTGGGCACGCCGATGTACATGGCGCCGGAGCAGCTGCGCGGTCAGGAAGTGGACGGCCGCACCGATCTCTATGCGGTCGGGGCGGTGCTCTTCGAACTCATCACGGGCCGCATGGCGTTCGACGCCGATTCGGACTATGCGCTCATGATGAAGAAGCTCAATGATCCCCCACCGCCGCCCAGTGAATTCGTGCCCGAGGTTCCGTCGATCGTGGACCACATCGTGTTCCGCGCGATGGCCAACGAACCGACACATCGCTTCCCGAACGCGATGGCGTTTTCGCAGGAGCTGGCACGGGCGCTCGAACTCGCACCGGCGGCGGCGCGCACACGGAACGAGAAGCGTTCCACCCCCGCACCGGAGACGCGGCTGGCGGTGGATGCCGGCCCGGACGATCACCCGGATGCGGATGTGGCGGACGCCGACGCACCCGTCACGCGCGAGCCGCAACGCGAATTGCGGCGTGAATTGCGGCGTGATGCGCGACCCGATGCGGGACCGGATGCGCATTCCGCCGGGTCGATCGCGGAAACCCGTCTTGCCGATGCCCGCCCGGTTGCACAAACGCGGCTCGCGGAGGCGTCGATCACGAGCACAGGGGAGTATCCGAAGCCCACACGGATCGGCTCTTCCATGGAGTCCACGGCAACCGGCAACGGTACGGGCATTACGGCGCATCGCTGGACCGACTGGCGTGTCTACGCCGCGGCGGGCGTGATCTTCGCCGCGGCCGGTCTGGGTGTACGGGCCTGGCGTACACCGCCGGCGCCTCCGCCGGAGCAGCCGGCCGCCGATACCGTGGCCGTCACTCCCGATCCAGCGGGCGGGGGTTCGGTCTCCAATGCGCCGGGCGAAGACGCCTCCTCGCTGCGTGTTCCGCCGGCCGCGGGACCGGTGCCGTCGGAACCCGTCGTTCCCCCTTCCTCTCCACCCGCCGGCTCGGGCAGCCGCGAGCGTACACCGAATCCCCCGGCGCAGCGTGCGCGAGGCGGCGGATCATCGGATGGATCGTCCGGCTCCAACGAACCTCCACGCAGCGGAGGCGACGATGTACGATCGGTTGTTCCACCCGTCACGCCGTCGCCGAGTCCTGCGCCCGCCACCGTGGAAACGGCGAGCGCGGCGCGTGACGCCATTCGCTCCGTGCTTTCGAATGCGTTGGGTGAACTCGCCCAGGTCTCCGGTGCGGAATCCCTGCTGCAGGGCAATCTCAGGAGCGACTGGGTCGCATTGGCCCGCGAAGGGCGTATCTCGGTGGGCGCGCCGCAGGGCCTCGACGTGGATCTCCAGGGATCCCATGCCAACGCCTCCTTCTCCTCCGACGTGAACGTGCGCTCGCCCTTTGGTGCGAACCGCAAGCGCTCGGGGCAATTCACGGCGGAACTGCAACGCGACGGCTCACGCTGGCGTGTGCTGAGCGTGCGGCCTTCGGGCGCGCTCTCGCTGAAATAGATCGAACAGACAACAACAAAAAGCGTCGCCACGGATTACGCGGATGGGGCGGAAACAACACGGATCAACAACGGGTGCTTTTCCGTAGTTATCCGTGCAGTTTCCGCCCCATCCGCGTAATCCGTGGCAACGCTTTTTTGTTGTTTGTGTTGTGTGCCCGCGCCTCAGCGCGTCGAAGCGGGCTTCTTCTTCGCAGCCGGTTTCACGGCCGGCGGCGCGGGGGCTTTTGTCGAGGCGCTGCCCGATGCACCGGCGCCGGCCGCCGCGTCACGGGCAGCAGCCTTTTTTGCCGTGGCTGCCGTCATCTTCCGCTTGGGATGTTTCTGCAGATGGTCACTCACCGCGTTCACGGCAGCCGTACCACTCACCGGCGCCGCCGAGGTGCTGCTGGCCGGTGGCTGCACGATCGCGAGAACCAGCGCGAGGGTCGTGGAGATCAACATCAGTCCGTTCCTCCGTTTCCGACGATCCAGGACGAGGTGCGCGCGACACTGTCGATCGCCGCACCGAATTGACGAATGAGAGCAGGAGCGCCCGTGCACCCCCCATCGAGACGCACGCGCCGACTGCGTGTTCCATCCTGCAGCGCGATGTTGATGGACGGGCCATCGGTCACGAAGTTGCCGCAGCCCGGCGTATCCTGTGTGTACAGGGTGTCCTTCAGCGCGAAGAAGCCCTGACGGAACCGCGCGAGCAGCGCCGCGACATCCGATGACGCGACCGCGCTCTTGTGGATGCCGCTGCTGCCCACGTGGTCCCGTCCATCGAAATACACACTGCCGTCGGTGAAGAGCGCCACGCTGTACACCGGGCACCGTCCGTAGCAGGGGCCGCGCTCCAGAAGGAGCGCGGCGGGCATGCTCGCGGTGGCCGGACCATCTGCCGACGACGTACCCGATTGGGTACCCGCCGGCATGGTCGTGGAATCCCCGGGATTCCGCTCGGCGGCCGGCGTACGGCACGCCGAACCGGTCACCGAGCCAATCACGAGCAGCGCGAACAGGGCGATGCGGGAGCGCATGTTCATCGACGGAGCGCTCCCGTGGCGGCATCGATGACGAGCCGCGCGCTCTTCGTGCCGTCGGAGACGTGCAGATCGAGCTGCTCGAGGCTGCCGAACTGCGAGAGGTTCAGCGTGCCGTTGCGCACCAGGGCGATCACGTCACCCGTGCTCCGGTCCCGCACCATCACGGCCGGTGTGGTGGCCGACGACCACACGAGTTCCGTGACACTTCCCGAACGACGCAGCCGCGCGAGGGCGTTCACCGGCGTGGCGGCCATCGCATCGTTCGCCGCCATGCTGAGTGCACTCACCCGTACGGCACTGCGCGCGGACGCCGCCGCACTCACTTCGCGCACCACCAGGCGTGCCACCGTGGCCTGCGCGGCGTCGCTGAGCGGCACCGCCACCACGAAGGCATCCTGTTCGCTGCGCGCGTCCTCCACCCGATGCGGCGTGAAGCGCCAGCTGAACACCTGACGGCCGTTCACATCGAACCCGTCGACCGCATGCGTGCCCTTGAGATCGAATGCCGCGGGCGACGCCGTGATCGAGAAGGCCGGGTCCACCGTGATGCCTGCCGCCGAAACCGCGCCGGACACCAGCAGCACCCGCGTGGCCGCGGCCAGGTTGCCGTAGCCGTTCGGATTCGCCTGACGGAAATCCATCACCCGGCGGTAGTTGTACGCGCTCACCCACTGGTTCGGGCAGTACGTCATGATGTCGTTCAGGACGGGGCCCTTGATCGCGTTGCCGCTGTACGTGTCCATGCCGTACACACCCGTGCGACCATCCGAGAACGGATAGTTCGGATCGGGGCCGGCTGCTCCACCACACGGCGAGTGCCGCAGGTTCATCGTATGCCCGAGTTCGTGCGCGAAGGTGAGCCGCGCTTCCAGCGGTCCGAAATCCGAACCTTCGTCCACACCGATCGCGGTGCGCGCCGGAATCCCGTTGGCCAACCCCAGCACCCCACTCGTGCCGCGGGTTCTCAGCAGACCGTAGTAATAGTGCGCGCCACCTTCGGTCTGCCGCACGATCTCCACGTCACGCACGAGACGGATCCAGTCGTCGAAATTCTGCGTGCCGACCGTGTAGTCGATGACCAGGGGCACACGGGCCGTGGCCGTGATGGTCTCGAACGGCCAGATCGACCGGAAGATGCTGAACAGCGAGTTGGTCGGTTCGCCGGTGGGCCCGCTCCGTCCCTGCTGCACGGGCACGATCTTCACCACCATCGGCGGCACCGTGATCACGTTGAGCGCCATCGAACCGACCTGCGGATACGTGTTGTCCGCTTCGTTCGATTCAGGAACGGTGTTGTTCGGATCGACATCCGCCACCAGCGAGACACCGGCCCTGATCATCGACCCAGGCAACGGGAAGTCCGCCGAGCAGCAACTCTCGTCCATCACCGTGGTGGGCGTGGCGGTGGCGATGGAGTTCGCGAGTTCGGTGCTGCCCTGGAACACACGCAGGCGGACCTGCACGGCGCCCAGACCCACCCGACTGCCGCGCACGAACACCCGGGCGACCGCTTGCCGGTTGGCCACGAGGGGAATACGGCCGTCCTGCTGCTGCACCGACTGCACCACGTACATGCCGGCGATGTCCAGATTCACGCTGCCGTCGGTGGCTGCCACCGTCACGGCGATCGAGGCCCCGACCCGCGGATCGGCCTGTGAGATGGCCGAAATGGTGGCCGTGCCCGGCGTGATCGCGCGAACCAGACCGGCCGTGGTCACCGTGGCGACATTGGTGTTGCTGCTCTGCCAGATGACGGCGGTGTTGCTGCTGCCGGTCACCGTACTGCGCGCCGACTGGGTCTGACCCGGCACGAGCGACATCACTGTGGGCGTGACCGCCACACTCACACCGGAATTCTGCGCGACCGTGGCGCTGATCTGATACGAACCGGTTTCGCCGGGATCGTACGTGGTCGCGTTCACGATGTACGAGCCGGCCGGGAACGTGGCCAGGATGCGCGCGTTCCGCGTCGTGCTCGACGCATCGTCGTTCTCGGCCACCACCGCACCCGTCGAAGCATTCTGCACCACGAGATACGCGTCGACTTCCGTACTCGTCATGTCGATCTGCAACGACGTGGGCGTGTTCACCGTGAGGGCGTACCGATGCAGATAGCGGGCACTGCCTCCGCCGTCTCCCAGCGCGCAATCGGTGCGACTGAGCGTGTTGATCGTCGCCTGACCGAGCACGAGGGTCTTGTTCACACCACACGGATCCACCGCCTGAGCCAGTGTGATGCGATACGAACCCGTCTGCCGGGGATACGCGGTCGCCAGCACCGTGTACCGGCCGGGATCGAGCAGCACTTCGAAGCGGGCGTCGGTGTCTTCACCGCTGTCGTCGTCCTGGGCGATGATGCGCTCGTTCTGGTCGATCAGCACGGCCACGGCATCGAAGGCCGTACTGGACACGTCCACGCGATAGATGGCGCGGGTCGTGACGTTGATGTCGTAGCGATCCTGATAGCTGCCGTCGTTGAGACGACAGGCCGACGTGGTCAGGTTGGTCGACAACGTCAGCGGGACAGTGGACGCGCGTCCCGTGGTGCATACGGCCGGCGCGGTGCGCAGTGTCAGCTGATACGCGCCATACGTGTTGGGACTGTAGGCGTTGGTGATGATTTCATAGCGACCGGCCGGCAGCGTGCGCATGATGCGCGCGTTGCTGCCCCCATCTCCGTCATCGTCTTCGTCGATGACGTTGAGATCGGTATCGGCGAGGAAGAGATAGGAGTCCAGCGCCGTGCTGGACATCAGGATCTCCACTTTCGTGCGGGCGGTCAGCGTGAAGCCATAACGCTGGATGGCCGTGCTGTCGCTCAGCTTGCAGTCGTTCGCCGTGAAAGTGCCCGACACTGTCTGCCCGAGCGTCACGGCCCGCACCACACTGCAGGGATTGGGTGCCACGGTGATGTTCGAGGTGCCCGTGACACCTTCACTCGCGGCACTGATGATGACCGAACCGGGCGCCACGGCCGACACCAGGCCTGTGGCCGACACGGTGGCGATGGTCGGTGCCGAGGAGTTCCACGTCACCGCACGTCCGGCCAGCGCAGCCCCATTGGCATTGCGCGGTTCGGCAGACAGCTGCAGGGGCGCGCGACTCACGGTGACCGTACCCGTGGAGGGCGTCACGGCCACCGTCGCCACCGTGGAACGCACGGTGACGGAGGCACTGCCGCTCACCCCGCCCACGCTGGCCGAGATGGACGTGCTGCCATCGGATACCCCGGTCACCGCACCCCCGGAAGAAACCGTGGCCACGGCGGTGTTTCCGGACGTCCAGGTCACCTGACGACCGGCGAGAATATTGCCGTCGGCGTCGCGCGGCGTCGCCGTCAGCGTGGACGACTGACCCGGCTGCACGCTGATCGTGGTGGGAGACACGTCGACGACGGCCACGGGTTTGGGCGCCGAAGCCTCACCGCCGCCGCACGCCGCGAACAGCAGCGTTGTCATGCTCACCCCCACCACCCGTGCCAGGCGGGTGGGGATCAGGTGGGACCATGCCCCACCACTGCCGGACCCGTTCACCTCGGAACGACCCCCGGCGCTTTCTCGCGTTCTGGCCCTGCGTACAGTCTCCGACTGCAGCGCCGGTCGACGTATGACATGCATTCCGTACTCCTCCGGTGACAGGTTCACACCCAACACGCGTAGAAGTGCACCCGGGCAGCTCACAACGCGAGTGGGGAATGTCCCGAACGTGTCCCGTTCTCTTCCACCGCCAGGAGAGCGGTCGCCAGGGGCGCCTGTCGTTCGATCGCCCGCGCTTCGGCGATCAGCGCATCGCAGACGAGTTGAGGATGGTGCGTTGGCGGCGTGGTCCGGAACGCCGGACCGGACGGCGATCCCCCCTCGGTGGACGATCGGTGCGCCTGGCTCAGCGCCCGGTTGCAGAGCAGGAACCGGTCGGTGGCGTCGATCATCAGCGGCTGCGCCCAGGTCACCGCCATGGCACGGGAGAGCGGCTGCGTGACCTCGTCTCCCGACAACCGGTACCAGGTCCGGCCCCGCGCCAGATAGAGCGGGGTGCTGCCGATGAACGCCCCATGGGCGACACCCTGATGCAGCAGCAGGGCCACGCCGCTCACCGTCACACCGCGCATGAACCGCAGCCGTCCCGCAGCCCCGCGGACCGCCTCACAACCGGCTTCGAGAGCCCGTACCAGCCAGTCCTCGCCATTCCGCGCGCCGCGCTCGAAATGCCGGACGACCGTTTCCACGAGCAGGCGGGCGGCCAGACCGACGCCGGGAGCGCCGCGGCATTCCACCACCACCGCCAGCACGCCCCGCGCCTCGAGCACGTCGGCCTCCACCGGCCGGATGACGCGCACATACACCTCGTGCCGGGGGTCCTGGCCGGCGGCGACACTCACTCCGGCACTGATCCGGGCTTCCACACTGTTCGACGACGCCATACCGGAACACGCGTCGGATTCGGGGGAGTTGGCTCACCAACAACAAAAAAACATTGCCGCGGATTACACGGAAGGGGCCGTAACAAAACGGATCAAAAACGGTTTTTACCGGTGTTATGCGGGG